>CBFGJP010000010.1:18192-49552 GCA_965649105.1 Caldifarciminota bacterium | reverse complement strand
TTCAGAATTTATGATATACAATTCAATGAAGTATCGCGAACCTTAAAAATATTCATCGATCGAGAACAGGGTGGCATTACTATCAGAGATTGTGAGAGAGTCAGCAGTGCGTTATCCGATGTTCTTGACAAGTCAGATGTCATTGATTTCCAATATACCCTTGAAGTATCATCGCCCGGGATTGAAAGGAATTTAACCCGACCCGAACATTTCCAATGGGCAAAAGGTAAAATAGCAGAAATAACTTTAAAGGATAAAAAAATAAAAGGCTACATAAGAGAAGCAGATGAACAAACTGTTAGAATTACCCAGGCAGCAGAAGAAATAGTTGTAAAATTTAGTGAAATTATAAAAGCAAAGGTCACAGAGGAGATTGATTATGGCAAACGAAGATAACGAGATAATTGAAAATATAAAGGCTATCGCCCGTATTCGCGGGGTTAAATTTGATTATGTAATTGATTCTCTTGCCGAAGCAATAAAGGCAGGTGTTAAAAGGAAATTTGGCAAAGGTGTAGAATCAGAAGTAAATGTGAATAAATCAACGGGCGAAATAAAGATTAATCTGGTAAAAAAAGTAGTAGAGAAGGTCAATGAACCTGACAAGGAAATTTCCATCGAAGAAGCCCGAAAGATTAAGGAATGTAATCTCGGTGATGTAATAAGAATGCCAATCCCTATCGGCGAACTCGGTAGAACTGCCATTGAATCAGTAAAACAGGCATTAACTCAGCGTATCAGTGAAGCAGAAAAAAATAGAATTATGGCTGAATATGAGAAGAAAACTGGCGAAATTGTAAAAGGAATTGTAAAGGTGGTGAGTCGTAATGAGGTTATTGTTGACCTTGGGCCGATCGAAGCAAGTATTCCAGTTAATGGAATGTTGAAAAACGAACGTTACCGACTTGATTCTCCAATTCGGGCAGTTGTCTTAAAGGTTGAACGCGCCCAGTGGGGTCCGAAGATTATTTTATCAAGAACCGATCCAAAATTTTTAGAAAAATTGTTATTCTATGAAATACCCGAAATAAAAGATGGAATCATTCAAATAATAAAAATTGTCCGTAATCCAGGTGTGAGGGCGAAAGTTGTAGTCCAGACACTTGACCCTAAAATAGACCCAATAGGTGCCTGCGTGGGTTACAAAGGCAGCAGAATACAGTCAATCGTAAAAGAATTATCCGATGAGAAGATCGATGTTATACAATGGAGTAAAGATATGAATCTCCTCGTCTCACGGAGTCTTTCTCCAGCAAAAGTCAAAGAAATAAAGCAGATTGGCGAAGGAAGTGTACTGGCTATTGTCCCGGATGAAGATTACTCAAAGGCTATCGGGAAAAATGGTGTAAATGTTGACCTTGCTTCGAAACTCACCGGCTTAAATATTGAAATAAAGAAAATATCTGAATACGAAAAAGAACTGGAAGAAAAGAAACTGAAAGAAACAAAAATTGAGGACTTACCGGATTTGAGTAAAAAAATGAAAAAAATGTTGATTGATAAAGGTTATGTTGATGTATTAAGTGTACTTAAAGCAACACCTGATGAATTAAAGACGCTCCTTTCATTAGACGATGAAGGTGTAAATGAATTATTGGAAAAATTGAAACCTAAGAAAGAAGAAAAAACAAAAGAAGAAGTCAAGGAGATAAAAAATGCCCCAGAAGGTCCATGACTTGGCAAAAAGTTTAGGTTTATCAAGTGACGCGCTAATAAAGATGTTAGATGAGATCGGTATAAAGGCGAAGGGGCATATGTCTGTACTCACTGATGAAGAAATAAAAAAAGTAAAAGATAAGATTGCTGAAGAAAGGAGAAGGCTAAAAAAAGAAGTAGCCCGTTTTAAAACGACACCACACCCAAAAGAAAAAGTAAAAAAGATAAATGAAAAGGAAGTACGCCAAACTGTAAAGGCAACACTTGCGAAAATAGAAAAGGGTGAGTCAAAGAAACATTATAAAAAAGAAGAAATTGTAAAACAAATTGAAACTCCCAAAGAAAAAGTAATTGAAGTTGTTGAATTTATGACCGTGGCTGATTTTGCTCAGGCCCTCGAAGTTCCACCCAGCGAGGTGATTAAAAAATGCTTAAGCTTCGGGGTAATGGCAAGTCTTAATCAGCGACTCGACCTTGATACCATCGCGGTCCTCTGTGATGAATTCAAATGTAAAATGAAGATTGTAACACTTGAAGAACAGATGCAAAGAAATAAACAAGAAGAGGATAAATCTTTACAATTAGTGAAGAGACCACCCGTCGTCACGGTAATGGGGCATGTTGACCATGGTAAAACAACCCTTCTTGATGCAATCACAAAACTCAGAGTTGCCGAATCTGAATACGGTAAGATAACACAAAAAATTGGTGCCTATCAGATTTCCTATAATGATAAATTGATAACATTCATTGATACCCCGGGTCATAAAGATTTCACCACAATGCGGGCAAGGGGTGCACAGGTTACAGATATTGTGGTTCTCGTTGTCGCCGCGGACGAAGGTGTAATGCCGCAGACGATTGAAGCAATTGATCATGCGCGGGCCGCAAATGTTCCAATAATCGTAGCAATCAATAAGATAGATTTACCACGGGCAAATGTCAATCTTGTAAAATCGCAACTGGCTAAGGCAAATGTGATTGTTGAGGAATTTGGGGGTAAATCGATATGTGTAGAAACTTCCGCTCTTAAAAACATCGGAATAAATGATTTACTTGATGCAATTCTTGTTAAAGCAGAAGAAATGAACCTTAAAGCACCAATAAACACGCAGGCAAAGGGCGTGGTCCTTGAGGCAAATGTTGAACATGGTAGAGGCAATGTATGTACAATTCTGGTTCAAGAAGGAGTATTGAAAAAAGGTGATGCCTTTGTCTGTGGTTGCCAGGCAGGTCGGGTGAGGGAACTTTTGAATGAAGCAAGAAAAAGAATTGATGAAGCCGGACCATCTACTCCGGTCGTGGTACTTGGATTTGATGGATTACCCCAAACCGGTGAAATATTTACGGTCGTAGATGATGAACGTCAGGCAAGAGAAATTGCGTATCAGCGCGAACTTATTGAAAGATCGCGTAGGATGAAAGCAAGAAAAGCCAAGGTAACCTTGCTTGATTTACAGGAAAAAATCAAAAAGGGTGAGGCCAAAGAGTTGAATATAATTCTCAAGGCGGACACGGCCGGGTCGCTTGAAGTGCTGGATGAAAAACTTCAGGAATTAAAAATCGAAGATACTCAGATCAACATAATTCATAAAAGCGTCGGTAAGATAAGCGTATCAGATGTCTTGCTGGCAGAAGTCACTGGTGCGATCTGTGTAGGTTTTCATGTGGGACCGGATGCCGATGCCCTTGAGACTGCCGAACGCGAAGGGGTAGAAATTCGCACTTACAGATTGATATATGAAGCGCTTGATGATTTACGCTCGGCAATGGTCGGTCTCCTTGAACCCAAGGTGCAAGAAATCCTCATTGGCGAGGGTGAAGTTCGAGAAGTTTTTAGCATTCCAAAGATTGGTCTTGTTGCGGGATGTTATATAAAGGATGGCAAAGTAATTAGAAATGCAATGGCAATTCTATTAAGGAATGGGAAAGAAATAACAAAGACCAGAATAATTTCTTTGAAAAGATTCAAGGAAGATGTTAAAGAAGTTGCGGCTGGATATGAATGCGGAATCGGTCTTGAGAGTGTAACGGATTTACAAAAGGGTGATATCCTCCAATTCTTTAAGATCGAAGAAACTACCGAAGTCGAAGATCAATAGTTAAATGTCCAACAAGAATAAAAACGACAGATTTTTTATCGGTATATGTCAAATTGACCTTCATATTGAAAATTGCCATTCACTTAAAGAGAGAAGAAATATTATATTGAGTCTTAAAGAAAAAATAAAAAATCGTATGAATGTAGCAATCTGCGAGTTCGGTGATTCTGATTTATGGCAACGCTCACAACTTGCGATAGTTACCTGCAGTAATACAAAGACTATGGTAGAATCAACAGTAAAAAAAGCGTTGGAATTTATCGGAAATTTTCCTACCGTAATTGTTTTGAATTCTGAATCAAAAATCATATAACATGCGCAGTGAACGTGTTGCATCCTTGATTGCACGCGAAATATCCCTGATCATAAGTCAGAATATAAGAGATCCCAGGCTGGGAATGGTTACCATTACAAAAGTCATCCTTTCTTCTGACTTAAAGGATGCGAAGATATATTTTACAACATTGGGGAACAGCGCAAATGATCTGCAAATTCTTGAAGGTGCAAAAGGTTTTATTCGTTCAACCCTTGCCCATCGTATTCGAATAAAATTTATTCCGGATTTAAAATTTATTATTGATGACAGTCAGCAGTATGGAGAAAAAATTGATAAACTCATTGAAGAAATTAATAAAGGTAATAAAGAAAAATAAAAAAATACTAATTGCAACGCATATCGATCCTGATTGTGACGGTATTTGCTCGGCACTTTTAATGAGCCATTTTGTGAATCAATTTAAAAAAATAAAACCCCACCTTTTCTGTCATTCTTTTGTTCCTGAAAAATATCAATTCCTTCTCAAAGATTATAAATTCTCAAAAGCTATTAATAATTTTGATGTATTGATTGCGGTGGATTCTGCTGATATTGATAGAATATTTCCCAAAGAGGAATATGATCTAAATTTTTTGAAAGACAAAGTTGTTATAAACATTGACCATCATCGTAGTAATAAACAATTCGGACATATCGCCATCATTGATGAAAAGGCTTCATCAGCCTGCGAAATTATATATCGAATCTTTAAAAAACTAAATATAAATATTAATAAACACCTTGCAGAAATTTTTTATGCAGGTATTTACAATGAAACGGGTGGCTTTGTCTATCCCAATACAACATCTGAAGCCCTGCGTATCTGTTCAAATTTGATAAAGTTTGGCATAGAACCAGCGGCACTTGTTAAAAAATTGAATGCCAAAACAATTGCAGGTACAAAACTATTGAGCGATGTTCTCGCAACGATTGAAATAAAAAATGGCATCGGCATTATGTATCTGACGCGAAAGATGTTAAAAAAATGCAGGGCAAGTATTTCAGAATCAGAAAATTTCATATCTTTTTTGCAGGCAATACAGGGAGTCAGGATTTCAGCATTCTTTCGTGAAGAAAAAGATGGTGTTAGAGTCAGTTTACGCAGCGATGGTTTGCTTGATGTAAATAATTTTGCCCGCAAATTCGGTGGTGGTGGGCATCGGCTTGCAGCAGGAGTAAGATTAAAAGAAAATCTTTTTTCGGCAAAAAATAAAATATTGACTGCACTTTTCGCTGAAATTAAAAATGCGCCTCATATACGATAAAACCGACCCTTTCACATTTAATTCGGTCTGTGCCCTTGGCAATTTTGATGGCATCCATAAAGCCCATCAGGAGATAATAAATAAAATAAAAAAAATTTCAAACGGTTTAAAAAAGACCGGAATAATTACCTTCTATCCCCCACCGGTTTCTATCCTGCATAAAAATGAAATATTTTTTCTTACTACCAAAGAAGAAAAGGAAAAAATCATTAATTCCTTTGGAATTGATTTTATCTATTATTTCAAATTTGACAAAAATTTTTCTCAAAAAAGTCCTGAAGAATTTGTAGATGCGCTCTATAATTCCATAAAACCCGTAGTAATAATCGTGGGCGAAAATTTTCATTTCGGTAAAGACCGAAAAGGCAATGCAAAATGGTTAAAGGAACTCGCCCGTAACCGATTTGATGTAGAAATAGTTCCGAAAATAAAAGACCAGGATGGAGTGATATCAAGCACAAGAATAAGGGAACTCTTATTGCTCGGACATATACCCGCAGCGAATCAACTTTTAGGTAGAAGTTATTCCATAACTGGAAAAGTAATAAAAGGCAAAGGGAAAGGTGCACAAATTGGTTTTCCAACAATAAATCTTTCCGTTGCCAAAGAAAAATTATTGCCCCTTGACGGGGTTTATGAGGTAAAACTTGAAATTGAAAACAAAGCTTATCAGGGGGCAATGTTTTTGAAACAAAACGAGATTGAAGTTCATATATTAAATTTTTCAGGAAACTTGTATGACCAGATACTGACTGTTGAATTCATCCGTAGATTAAGGGCAATTAGAAAGTTTGCAGATGATGAATCCCTTAAAAAGGCAATCGCCGAGGATATAGAAAAAATTGAAACTTCTAAAACTTAAATTCCTTTTCCTTAAATAACTTTACACATGCTTCAACGACATCGGAAGCGTATAATATACCCTTGTTGGCAATAATTTCCTTCAATGCAACATCAACACCCCAGGCAGGTCGGTAGGGCCTGTGGGTCATCATTGCCTCAACCACATCTGCTACTGCAAGTATCCTTGCCTCAAGTAAAATACTATCCATTTTTAAACCATTAGGATAGCCAGAGCCATCAAGCCGTTCGTGGTGTTGTAATACTATCTCTGACACTGCCCAGGGGAAGTCTATCGGTTTGAGGATTTCGGCACCAATCTTAGGATGTTCCTTAACGATATCATACTCCGCATTTGTAAGCCTTGCTGGTTTGCTCAAAATCTCGGCAGGAACATATATCTTTCCAATATCGTGAAGGACACCTGCGATATTCAGGCACTGGATAACATCTTCACTAAGTGATAACTCACGCGCAATCGCACACGCCAGGGTCGCAACCCTTTTTTGATGTCCTGCAGTATATGGGTCTCTTTTTTCCACTGCTGAGGCAAGGGCAAGGACGGTCCCTTCCAGGAATTGTTTATTCTTCTTAAGCGATTCAATCAACCGCTCTTCAGCATCATGCTGGGCGGTCAAATCCATCACCCATCCAATCCCGCCGTTTATATTTTTATTATCATCGTATAAAGGTGCACACTTCAATTTTGCATATATTACCTTTGAACTCGTGGTTGTCTCATAATATCCTACATACTCCCCATCTTTCCCTTCAAGAGTTGATTTGAGTGCAGGTAGAATACGCCTATCTTTGAGTCTATTTAAATCAAGACCGTGCAGTTTCTCATAAGTGGTTCCCAGTATGTCAACTAAATAATCATTGAAATCTATTAAAATCAAATCTTTATTGTAATAAAATACTCCTATTGGAATATTCTTAAAAAGTATCTGATATTTCAACTCACTTCTTTCCAATCTCTGTTCTGTCTCTCTTATCTTAGTCACATCTCGTCCAATACCAAACCTTCCGACGAATTTATCGTTTTCCCTTATCGTATATACCCTTAAATGCAGCAAGACAATTGAACCGTTTTTATGCAAAAATTCAACCTCATATTCATCCTGCATAGACTGACCTGCCTTTGCCTTCTCAAAATGTTGCTGGGCAATCTGATTTCCCTTTGGTGTAAGAAATTCACTGAAATGCCTTCCCACAATCTCTTCCGGACTATAACCCAGAACTCTCACCCGGGGATTGACCGCGATAAGATAGCCATTTTCATCAAGCCAGTAGATAAAGTCATCTATATGTTCATTAATAAGGTTATAGCGCCATTGTCTCTTCTGCAGTTCTATCAGTTTTTTTTCAAGTTTTTCAACAAGAACTCTATTATAGAGAGTCTGTATTTCTTCTATCTTCTCTATAATCTTTGGGGTCCGTTCCAATCTCTTTTCTAAAAAATCATTAACTGCCTTTTTTATAATTTTTAAAAAATCTTCAATTTCAATCGGTTTCTTTATATATAAATCAGCACCGAGTTTTCTTGCCAGTTCTTCGTCCTGTTCAGATGTGTAGGTCGCAGTATAAAATATAAATGGGATATTTTTCAGATTTTCATCCCCCCTGCATTCTGATAAAAGCGTATAACCATCCATCACGGGCATCAAGATATCTGAGATAATCAAATCTATTGGCTCGTTCTTAAGTATATCAAGGGCAACCCTGCCATTCTCTGCACAAACTACTTCATATCCATCATTTTTGAGTATGGTCTCCAATAAATAGCACTCTTCTTTTTTATCATCTACTACAAGTACCCTCATCAAACCCCCAGATTTTTGGGTAGCCTTACGGTAAATTTTGTTCCTTTATTTAATTCACTTTCCACAGTAATTTCTGCCTTTAATAAATCTGCAATCCGCTTACAGGTATATAGACCGAGCCCCGTCCCTTCTACATCTGGTCTGTTTTTAAATCTACTAATACTGAATGGCTCAAATAAATACTTCATATCACCTCTACTAATTCCTATGCCTGTATCTTCAATTATTATATTAACAAAATCTCCACTGTCAATAACATCAATATATACACCACCTTTATCAGTAAACTTAATACTGTTGCTTATTAAATTCAAAAGAATCTGTTTGATTCTTTTCCTGTCAGAAAGAATGTCTATTGTCTTTTTGGATTTTACCTCAATCTCTATACCCTTTTTTTCTGCAGAAGGTCTGAGTGATTCTACAACCTCCATTATCAAATTCTGTAAATCAAATATATCTTGAGAAAGTTTTTCATGCGAAAGTTCAATCTTACCAATATCAATTAATTCACTGATTAATGATAAAATGTGTTTAGAACTCTCTTTTATTATCACCAATTTCCTCTTCTGATCTTCATCAATCTTTCCCGAATATCCCTTTAGCAGAACATCGGTAAACCCAATGATAATATTAAGTGGCGCTCTTAATTCATGACCCATTGAAGAGATGAGTACATTCCGTCTCTGATAAAGTTCCCTCAGTTCATTATTTGTTTGCTTCAATTGTTCATTCAATCTTTCTACATTCTTTAAAATTATGTCGGTATTTTTGAGTTTCTCTAATTGAGTTTGCAGTAGTAGGTATATTATTATGCCTGTAACGATAACATATCCCCAACCTTTATATGTCTGAATTTTAGTAAGTAAAAAGGCATCAGTTACAATATGCTGAACAATCCGGTCGGATAAAAAAGTATATAGTCCGCCTAAGATAACATAAATAATTACTATCCGCAGAGAAAAATTTCTCAATGCACCCTCCTTACATATAGAAAAATTATATTTAAAAAATCTATTCGGTCAAGATACAAATTAAATGACCCTTGACAAAAATAATATATTGATTATAATATAGTATAAAAATTTTTGAGAAAGGAGGTGATATTGGACAATATAAAAGGTGGTGGTGGGCTTTTCGGATGTGCCTTAGAACATCCGATGGATGCAAGTTATGTGCATCCGTTAAAATTTCTGTTAATCTGTTTTAAGGAAAAAAGGAGTAAAAATGAAGAGAATAATGTTTGGATTGATTGCCCTTGTGGCAGTTATCATTCTTGCTGGCTGCGGTGGAGAGGCTGAAAAACTCGCCGCACCAAAAATTGTTGCGACAATAATGGACACCGCATCAGTAACAATAGTCTGGGAAGAAGATACTACGGTAACCCAGCATGCTGATTTTAGCGGTTATAATGTCTATGTCTCCACAGATTCAGCCGTTCTTTTAACCGAAGATGTTGAAGACCTCAACGCTCATAATACCACAGTCATCACGACAAATTCTTATACCGCCAATAATTTGAGCAAAGATAGTATCTACTACATCCAGGTGAGAACTGTAAACAAAGATGATAAAGTCGGTAGTTACAATACAAGTGTTCCTTTTGTCAAGGCTTCTCCAAGGCCAGAATTTACCGTTACCGTTCATCTTGAGCTCTCACCCAACAATCAGAATGAACCCAACTGTGGCTTGCGATTTGAAACTGGTGCTGTTACAAGTGAATCTCTAAATGTCTTTCCAGGTGCCGATGTGTTCTTTGAGAGGTTCGCAGATACGCTCCAAGTCAACTCAGCATCAAGAAGGACTGCATCCGGTTTTTCACCGAGAACAACACTAATGAAAAATTTTGGGCAGAAAACCCTTGACAGTCTTTATCAGGTTACTCCATCAGACATATCTAATGACCATGAGCCCTTTGTTGTCGGCGATCTCATCGTCTTTAAGACGCAGGAAGGCAATTATGTAAAACTGCATGTTGATGCCTATGATTCCACTGCAGCAACAGTTGATGTTACTTATGCATACCAGAATAAGCCCAATTTCCCATACTTCTCACCAGGCAAGTAAAATATTAATGAGAATAAAAAAGGGGGCGGCTATGCCGCCCCCTTTTTTATCAATTAGTATCTATTAATTTTCCAGTGCGAATCTACGCAATACTTCGTGGTGTCTCTTCCTTATCTCAGTCTGACGATTTTCTCTTGGTATAGTTAGCAGATTTTCAATTCCAAACTCAACAATTGCTTCGTTTGAACACCAGAAGAAACCAACTGCATCTCCTTCAATATTACTCTTTGAACCTGGTTCTGGTTTTGGACCGTTTACCGCTTCAACATATACTCCGCCATAACCATATCTAACTGAGTCAACATAACCTGGGAAGATTCTGCTTGCACTCATTGTAAACGAAGTGCCGTCAACTATCGTATCTAGCTCAACATAGTAATCATCCCAGTAGCCTGAAGTATCTTCATAGTAAATATGCATATATACATCCAGCCAGTACCAATTGGCGCCATTTGAAGAACTCCAGGTAATATTAAGAGAACTACCTTTGTGAAGAACATAGGTTGTATCTGGGCTGATAATACGAAAACTACCCGGCATTGTATCTTTTGCCTCTCCTTTTCCTTCGTCATAATCAATCGTGAATTTGCATTCATCACCATAATTTATCCAGTTAACATAAGTCATATAATAGAAATCGGTGGCTCCAAAATCATAATCCATAGGAAAGAGTGTATCTCCATTTATTGCAGCCACAGGTAGTATCTTAAATCCGTTATATTTGTAGCCTTCAACTACTGCATATTTCACAAGAGAATCAGGGGTCTCCCAGTAGAACCATATATGGCTCATTATTGAAGCCCGCTCACCCTTACCGCAACCGATGATAAGGAGCATCACGCATCCAACCACACATAAAAGTTTTTTCATAAAGTCTCCTTTCATACCAATAATATATATAATTCACAAAATGTCAATAGTTAAATGTCAATTATTTACCTTTTATTAAAGAAAATGCCTCAGCCCTGGTTGCTGCGGATTGCATAACACCACGAATTGCTGAAGTAACGGTCAAAGTTCCTGGTTTTTTTACACCAATCATTGAAAGGCAGAGATGCTCTGCTTCAATTACAACAAGCACACCCATCGGCTTCAAATTTGCCATCAGAAAATCTGCGATTTCATGGGTTAATCGTTCCTGTAATAATGGCCTCTTTGACATAATATCAATCACCCTGACCAGACTTGAAAATCCAGTTACTTTATTTTCTTTAGGAATGTATACAATGTGTGCCTTGCCAAAGAATGGTAAGAGATGATGTTCACAGATAGAATAAAACGGTATGTCCTTTATCAAAATCATCTCATCTTCATTCTTTGTCTTATATGTCTTTAACTCTTTCTTCGGGTCCTGTTTTACACCGCAAAAGATTTCTTTATACATCTCAGCGACACGTCTTGGTGTATCTTTTAATCCTTCGCGATTCAAATCCTCACCGATTGCCTTAAGAATTATTTTTACTGCCTGTTCAATCTTTTTTTTATCCATTTTTAATCTTCTTCACCTTTTTCCTTTCTTTCCTCTTTTCAATCCCTCCTTCCCCTCTATTCATTTTTAACCTTCTTTATCCTTTTTAAGCCCGAGTATCCCATCTATCTCATCGCCGTTCAGAATTTCTTTCTCTAATAATTTTTCTGCAAGCAACTTCAATTTATCAATGTTATTTTTAATTATATCTTCAGCAATCTGCTCTGCCTTGGTGATAATATTCTTTACTTCTTCGTCAATCTCCCGTGCGGTATCTTCTGAATAATCTCTATGTATGCCAATCTCTCTTCCCAAAAAAATCTCTTCCTGTTTTTCACCGTAGGTTAAAGGACCAAGTTTTTCACTCATACCCCACTCACATACCATTTTGCGCGCAAGTTTTGTCGCTTTCTCGATATCATTCCCTGAACCAGTAGAAAGATCACCGAGCAAAATTCTTTCTGCGACCCTTCCGCCAAGCATAAATGCAAGTTGATTGAAACAATATGTCTTTGAATATGTTCTTCTTTCATCAATTGGCAATGCCTGTGTCACACCGAGTGCCATACCCCTTGGTATGATCGTGACCTTATGTATCGGGTCCATTCCTGGGAGGAATTTTGATACAAGAACATGACCACATTCATGGTACGCAGTAAGGCGTTTTTCATCTTCAGATATTATCAAACTCTTCCGTTCCACACCCATCAGAATTTTATCTTTTGCATCTTCGAATTCTTGCATTGATATTTTATCTTTATTTCTCCGAGCGGCAAGAAGTGCGGCTTCGTTACACATATTTGCTAAGTCGGCACCGGAAAAACCTGGGGTACCACGGGCAAGAATTTCAAGATCAACATCCGGGGCAAGCGGAATGCGCCTTGTATGAACTTTCAATATACCCAGCCTTCCCCTGACATCCGGTCTATCAAGCACAATCACACGGTCAAACCTACCAGGTCTCAACAAAGCCGGATCAAGAATATCCGGACGGTTTGTCGCCGCCATCAATATTATCCCTTCGTTAACTTCAAAACCATCCATTTCAACGAGCAATTGGTTTAAGGTCTGTTCTCTTTCATCATGCCCACCACCGAGACCCGCACCCCGTAGTCTACCAACTGCATCAATTTCGTCAATAAATACGATACAGGGTGAATGCCTCTTTGCCTGGTCAAACAAATCTCTTACCCTGGAAGCACCGACACCGACGAACATTTCTACGAAATCTGAACCGCTGATTGAAATAAATGGAACACCTGCCTCACCAGCCACTGCCCGTGCCATAAGTGTCTTACCGGTGCCGGGTGGTCCCAATAAAAGAACCCCTTTAGGAATGCGACCACCAAGCCGGGTAAATTTCCGTGGCTCTTTTAAAAATTCAATAACCTCCTGCAACTCCTGTTTTGCCTCTTCTACACCTGCAACATCATTAAATGTCGTTGAAGGCTTGTTTTCCAGAACAATTTTCGCTCGGCTCTTTCCAAAACCCAATGCCCGATTCTGCCCCGACTGCATCTGTCTTAAGAACAAAACCCATATTCCAATAAGAACTATCCAAGGAATGATTCCAATTATAATATCAGTCCAACCTGAACGCTGTTTGACAAAGACCTCGACATTATATTTCAAAAGTTCGTCAGTGAGTTTTGTATCCTCAAAAGGTATTAATGTGCTGAATTCGCTATAATTTTTACCATCGTATGGGATCGGACTGCGAAAAGTCCCTTTTATTGAACGTTCAGAAATTGTTACTTTATCAATGTTTCTAATTCTCAATTCTCGAATAAAAATGGAGTAAGGAATATTCGCTAAACGTGTGCTCTGCCCTGAAAAATATTGCATTCCAAACCAGACAAGCAATACAAGGAGAGTCCATACGATCGCGGTTTGCCAGGCTTTGCTTTTCTGCCGTTTCTTATTCGCCATGATAAACTCCGATATATTTTAGATTGCGAAATTTGTTCTCATAATCAAGACCATAACCCACCACAAATACACGGGGTATATTAAAGCCGACATAAGTCAAGGGGACTTCAATAATGCGAGCATCTTTTTTATTTAATAGTGTACATACCGCAATACTCCTCGGTCTTCTTGTTTTTAAATTGTTGATAATATACTCGAGCGTTCTTCCTGAATCAACAATATCTTCAATCAAAATTACATCGCGGTCCTCTATGTTAAGCGAAAGATCCTGGGTGATCCTGACAATGCCGCTTGATTTCGTCCCGGTGTAACTTGAAATACCCAAAAAGTCTATCTCCACGGGTATCTCTAATTCCCTCAAAAGGTCAGCCAGAAAAACGAATGCACCCTTGAGCACACCAATCAGAATTGGATTTTTACTCTTATAATCTCTATTTATCTCCATACCGATTTCTCTGATTCTTTTTCTAATATCTTCTTCTTTAATCAATATATTCAAATGCCACCTTCAATATATCTTTTGTATCTTTTTTTATAAATGCCCGATAAGCACGATAAACTCCCAGCACCCAGAGGATCCCATCCTGGTCGCACAGCACCAGCACATTATCCCGCTCATTTGCGGGTATTCTTTTTTCATTCAGTATCTCCTTCAATTTCTTCTCGCCATTCTTAATTTTTACTACATCACCAATCCTCCTATTTCTCAAAATAAGCGGTGGACGAATTTTAGATAAATCAAATACTTCACAATTAATATCTCTTTTCTTCAGATCAAATTTTCTTACAATTTCTATGCTTACCTTAAGATTTCCGATCTCCGCTGCTTCACCTACTTTTAATAAATATTTAAAATGCCTCTTTAATCTCTCATTCTTTATTCCAATAAAAATCTTATCAAAAATTCTCTGTGCAAATAAATTAGATGGTAGATGAATTCTTCTACCACTCAATTTACTTTTTAGACTTAATACGGCTTCAATATGTTTACTCTCAATCCCCGTAAGGTCACCCTTTAGATCTTTTATCACTTTCATAATAAGCCTGTTGATAACTGCTTTATTATAATACATTAATCGATTCAAGTCAAGAGTAAAACCATTTTTCTTTTTGGAAACAATTCTTTTCTGTATGCGTGTGACTATCTTCTGAAAAAATTCTTCATCGTTATGGAGAATTTCTATTGTTCTTTTTATCGTTTCGTATATTTGGGGATTTAACCTGATAAATTGCGGTATTATCTTATGGCGGATGAAGTTGCGACGGATATCGGTATTCAAATTTGAAACATCCTGAGAAAATATCAATTTTCTTTTTTTTAAATATTCTAAAACCTCTTTTTTTCTGACATCAATCAGAGGACGAACGAAAGGCGACCTGACCGGTGGTATCGATTGCAAGCCTAAATTGCCACTGCCCCGAATAAGATTGATAAAGAATGTTTCAACAAGGTCGTCAAGATTATGACCCAGGATAATTTTCTGGGCAGAAATTTTCCGGGCATAATCAATCAATGCCCTGTACCTTTTTTCTCTTGCCTCCGCTTCAAGCCCTTTTTTGCCCTTGTCCACAGTTATTTTAATTATTTTATAATTGCACTGATATTTATTGGCATAATATTCAGTAAACCCTTCCTCTTCTTTCAATATTTGCTTAGACCTCAATCCATGATTGATATATGCAAGAGCAAATTTAATTTTGTTTCCATAAAGTGTTTTTAGAACATCAACCAGACACACTGAATCTGGTCCCGACGAAAACCCAATGACTGCTTTTTTTACTCCCTGGAACATTTTATATTTTGCAATCGTTTTTTTTACATTTGCTAAAACTTGATCACTCATTGAAAGATAACCCCACTTTAATTTTGCAAAACTTATATTTCAGAATCAAAAATTTGATTGTGTATCAGCAACCTTTTTCCGGATATCGGTCTTTATCTGTTTCTCCAGTCTTTTCAATATATCAAGTAAATCAACAATATCCTGAAAATCATCTGGTAATTCATTGAGCATTTTACTCAGGGCATTTTTTGAAAGTGCGATACCTTTGTTGATTACCTGAAGGGTCCCCTCTTCTTCAATCTCTCTTGCCTCCGCATCAAAAAATTCATCATCAAAACTGCTCACCAATCTACCTATCTTTGCTACAAGAAGGGTGTGATACCAAACAAAATCTTCGAATTCTTCTTCGATCTCCTCGGGCACACCTTTGGTTTCCAATTCTTTTGTTAATTTATGTGCCCGTTCAAAATATTCAGAGGCAAGATTATAGATAACATAGGTATGGGGATCGACTTCTTCGAACTCTCGGTCCGGTATTTCATTGAAGTCAATACCCTGCTCCGCGGCTGCTTGTTTTATCATTTCTTGAGTCTTTTCAAATATTTTTTTTAAATCGTTCAAAAATACCTCAGGGTCATTAGGGTCTTCACCCTTTAAATAATGTTCTAACAAACGTTCCTGATTTTCCTTATAAACCTTACAAATATCCTTTTCATCGCATCGCTCACAGCGATAATCACAATAATTATATGGCCCTGGTTTAAATTTCTTAGCCACGGATAAATATACTCAGTTTTCGTTTGCAGTCAATATAAAAATAATGGTAAAGAGGCAATAATGAATCACTTGTCTTTCTTGACATTCTTGAAAATTTAGATAATATATTCCACAAGGAGGCACTCTTTGGGATTCAATATTGCCAATTTCTTTAAGAATTTAAGGAGCCATTTTTTAAGCGATGTCGCAATAGACCTTGGCACATGCACAACACTTATTTATGTCCATGGCCGGGGTATTGTTCTAAACGAACCTACTGTTGTTGCTGTGGATATAAAAACCAAGAAATGTGTGGCAGTTGGTGAGGAAGCAAAAAGGATGTTAGGAAAAACCCCGGAAGATATCAGGGCAATCAGACCGATGAAAGATGGGGTCATTGCCGACTTTGAAATGGTAGAATTGTTGCTGAGGTCGTTTATTGAAAAGATTCAGCAGAAGAAACTATTTACCAGACCCAGGGTGATTATATGTGTGCCATCGGGTATTACCGAAGTGGAAAAAAGGGCAGTGCGAGATTCGGTAGAGGCTGCTGGTGCCCGTGAGGTTTATCTCGTATCGGAACCAATCGCCGCCGCAATTGGTATCAATCTGCCAGTCCATCTTCCCCAGGGGAATATGATAATTGACATCGGCGGCGGAACCACCGAAATTGCTGTAATTGCGCTCTCCGGTATTGTAACGAATAACTCAATAAGGGTTGCTGGTGATGAAATGGATGATGCGATTGTTCAGTATATAAAAAAGAATTACAACCTTATTATCGGCGAGCAGACCGCCGAAGAAATAAAGATTGCAATAGGGAATGCATTTCCGACTGAAGAAGATAAAACAATGGAAGTTCGGGGGCGTGATCTGGTAAAAGGTATCCCTAAAACCATAAAGATAACAAGTCATGAAGTAAGAGAAGCAATCCAGGAACCGCTTTCAATGATAATTGAAGCGGTAAGAATTACGCTTGAAAAAACTCCTCCGGAACTTGCGGCAGACATTGTAAACTCTGGAATTTATATGGCCGGTGGTGGTTCATTATTGAGAGGAATTGATACATTGATTCGTGAAGAGACAAACCTTCCGGTCACGGTGGCAGAAGAACCCAATAAGGCTGTTGTCTATGGTGCAGGCAAAATTCTGGAAGATATGCAAAAATATGAAAAAGTAATATTTACCTTGAAGAGAGAATAGTTGTCCCGAGTTCAGATTTTAATATTCGGTTTTCTCTTAACCATCTCTTTGGTATTTATTATCTTAAATCCGAACGCCGATTTTTATTTGTCCAACCAACTCTCTGAAATATTGCTTTTCCCCATCAAAAAAATTTTTAATTATTTTCAATATCTCAGTATCTCACAAAAAAAAATTGATGTACTCGAAGCCGAAATAAGCAAACTACAGATTGAAAATCAAGTGGTAAAAAGCAGTTTAAACTCATTGGTTGCGCCGGAAACTATTCCCCATCTGAATTTAAGATTGTTGAAAGCCAATGTAATTGGCAGGGACCCCCAGAACTTCAATGGATTTTTATACATTGATAGAGGCTCTAAAGACGGTCTCTCAAAAAATGCACCGGTTGTGCTTAAGGATAAGATTATTGGTAGGGTCAAATCACTCGCAGAAAACACCGCGATAGTTGAAACAATTGAAAATCCTGGCTTTGCGATAAGTGCAATAGATTCGCGCTCAGGAATAATGGGAATTGTAAAAAGAAAGGGTCACCTGTATTTTGAATATATAAAGAACAATGATGATGTAATTCCCAATGACTCACTTTATACTTCCGGGTTAAGCGAAGATCTTCCTAAGGGTTTAATGATCGGAACAGTGTCTGTTGTAAAGAAAAAAGATGATTTGTTTTTCAAAGAAGTAATAATTGAACCAGCAATAAGTATTAATAAGTTGAACTATGTTTATGTAATTTATTAAATGTTATGAGAATCTTGTTCTATTTTATACTTACTTATTTCTTTTTGCCTCTCAATTACACTGTTGACTTCCTCACGATTCTTGTATATTTTGTTGTTTTAAATGAAGACGAAAAATTTTCTATTTTATTTGCATTCCTGGTTGGACTGTTAATGGATCTCTATTATCCCGTATCTCTGGGAATCAATATGTTAATCTTTTTAATCCTTGCCCAGGGTTTGGCATTTATAAAAAAATACTTCGTGTGTGAACCTTTAACACTGTTCATTGTATTTGTAATATTTTATTTACTTAGAATATTTATCGCTTATCTAATCCCTTATAGACCATTAATGTGGAATACAATCCTCTTTACTATTATCTTTGCCCTTCCTGTAATATTTATTCTGCAAAAATTTTGTTTTAATGTATGGATCAGGAGTTAAAAACATACCGATTTTTGCAAACATTATTATGGGTGTCTTTTGCGATTATCCTGTTTTTCAGCATAAAATTCCAGATTTTTGAAGGAACAAAATACTATCGACTTTCCGAAGAAAACCGAATAAAGAAAAAATATCTCATTGCCCCACGTGGTAAAATATATGACCGCCATGGTAAAGAAATTGCTAATACCAGACCAGCATTTTATGTATCAATAATTCCCGCACTCGTTAATCAGAATGCTATTGAAACTGTGGCGCGGATATTAGAAATTGATATCAATGCCATTCAAAAAAAATTGAAAATAGAAAAAAATCCTTATGTTTCGGTTAAGATCAACCGCGATGTATCTTTCAAGCAGGTTTCCATAATTGAAGAAAGGATTGAAGAATTACCAGGGGTTGAAGTCGGCGTTGAACCGGTGCGTAATTATCCTTATAACGAACTTCTGTGCCACTTATTGGGTTATGTCAGTGAAATAACTGATTGGGAATTAAAGCAACTCAAAGATTATAAAATCGGCGACTATATTGGCAGGATTGGAATTGAACAACAGTATGAAAAAATTCTGGCCGGAAAAGATGGGATAGATTATATTGAAGTAGATGTGAAAGGAAGAGAAGTGGGAAAAGTTCCTGAATACCGACCGCTCCCACCAATTCCGGGGAATGATTTATATATTACGATTGACCTTGAATTAACGGATTCCACCGCGCAGTTCTTAAAAGATTATCCCCGGGCATCGGCGATAGCAATGAACCCACAAAATGGCGAGATCTATCTTTTCTATTCAAAACCCGGCTTTGATCCAAATCGTTTTGTCCACGGACTTACCGAAGAAGAATGGGTGGCATTAAATAATCCCAAAGAAGCACCCCTCTATAACCGTGTTACAATGAGTTGTTACCCAATTGGTTCAACGATTAAACCATTTATTGCCCTATGCGGTATTGATTTAGGATTGATTGGGCCCGACAAGCGATTTGACCCCTGCAGGGGTGGTTTGCGATTAGGTAATCGATATTTTGGATGCTGGAAAATACATGGCAGTCTTAATCTCTTTGATGCAATTGTTCATTCCTGTGATGTATATTTTTATCAACTCGGTAGATATTTAGGAATTGACCATATCTCAAATATTCTTTTTGAAGTGGGCTTTGGTACCCCCACCGGTATTGACCTACCCCAGGAAAGGGTCGGACTCATTCCTGACCGCAAATGGATGGAAAAACGGTATGGCAAAAACTGGACCGAAGGGCATATATTCAATTTGAGCATTGGGCAGGGAGATATTCTTGCTACACCGATTCAAATTGCACGGTCCTATACTATATTTGCAAACCAGGAGCATAATATCGTCACACCCCACTTAAATAAAAACATTGCCGTAGTCAATAAAAAAGTTGAAAAAAAGATTGATGCATTAAAAATTGTGCGGGATGCCCTGTGTGAGGTTGTAGCGCGAGGAACCGGAATGATGGCACAGGTTCAGGGATTTGAGGTTAGCGGTAAAACCGGAACGGCTGAAAATCCACACGGCGAAGACCATTCTCTGTTTGTCGGTTATGCACCAAAGGAAAATCCCGAAATACTGGTCTGCGTTGTTGTGGAAAATGCGGGCCACGGAGGAAGTGTGGCAGCACCAATTGCGGGTAAGATAATAAAAACATACTTTGAAATAAACAAAAGGCTCAGCAGTGAATAGAAAGAACTACAGTATTTTGATAATCAGCACAACCATTTCACTGATTGGCCTGGCAATGATATTTTCAACAGGTGGCTTCAATTATTTTATAAGACAGGCACTCTGGCTCGGTATTGCGGTATTAATCTGCCTGGGACTGAGCAGATTTTCAAGCCGATTCTGGCCGACATTCGCCTTCCCGATCTATATAATTACCTGTATCTTAACTTTGATCGTCTTGTTCTATGCATCGAGTTATCCGAGACGCTGGTTCAACATCGGTTTTTTTTCCCTGCAACCTTCCGAATTTACTAAAATTGGAACAATCTTATTCCTTGCCAGTTATTTAAGCGAAAGAAAAAAAATTGAAAAGTTTACTGATTTTTTCATTCCCCTTATAATCATTGCAATTCCTTCCCTACTAATCTTCGTTGAACCTGACCTTGGTGCCGCCCAGATATTTTTCCCGATTATGTGTATTATGCTCTTCTGGGCGGGCATGCCTTTTGAAAAAATCTTAATATTTTTCTCACCGATATTTTCTGCCCTAACAAGTTTTTCTATATACATCTGGCTTGGATTTATGATTATCTTTGGTATCTTCATCTATTCAAGGAAAAAATTGACCGAGATACTGTATCATTTGGTCGTCAACCCGGTCACCGGTCTGATAACCCCGCTCATCTGGCATTCTTTAAAATCATACCAGCAGAAAAGAATTATTGCTTTCTTATCGCCCTGGATCGATCCCAAGGGCATTTCCTGGCAGTCCATACAATCAAAGATTGCAATCGGATCCGGACGATTATTCGGCAAGGGATTCCTATCCGGAACGCAGAAAAAATTAGAATTTTTACCTGAACGGCATACTGATTTTATCTTCTCCTGTATTGGTGAAGAATTTGGATTGATTGGAATTATAATAACTGTGCTGTTGTATCTCTTTCTTTGTTACAAACTATTAAGGATTGCACGCGAAACAAAAAATAAATTTCCAAGCCTTGTTGTCATTGGAATTATGTCCTGGTTCTGGTATCAGGCATTCATAAATATTGGCATGACGCTCGGAATACTGCCAATCACGGGTGTGCCACTGCCATTTATCAGTTACGGTGGTTCCGCGCTCCTTTCCTGTTTTATTGGAATCGGCATCGTTCTTTCAATTATCCAGAGTAAATACTGATGAATAACAAAATTTGGCGTTTTCTTGATACCGGTGTTTTAACTGCAGCAGAAAATATGGCTATTGATGAGATGCTCCTTCAACTGCGTTCCCAAAATCAAATACCAAATACACTACGGATACTACAATTTAGCCCACCGGCGACCCTTGTTGGTTTTCATCAATCAGTGGAGCAGGAAATCAGAATTGATTATTGTAATAATGCCGGTATTGACATAAATCGTCGTATCACTGGGGGCGGTGCCATATATTTTGACCAGACCCAGTTGGGTTGGGAGATAATTTGTAGTAAAGATTTTTTTAATCATTCTATCCCCAATGTTGAATTATTTAAAAAACTGTCTTCGCCTGTAATAAATATGCTCGGACAACTGGGCATAAAGGCGAACTTCCGGGGACGTAATGATATAGAAGTAAATGGCAGGAAGATTTCCGGCACCGGCGGTGCGGAATGGGGGAATGCGTTTTTATTCCAGGGAACCCTCCTCGTTGACTTTGATATTGACACAATGCTCCGAGCACTCCGTATCCCGATTGAAAAACTAAAAAGGCATGAGATTGACTCTTTGAAAGAAAGGGTTACCTGTATAAAATGGGAAATCGGTTATACACCCAATATTAAAATCCTGAAAGATCTAATGACAAAAAATTTTGAAAAAAATTTTGGTATCAAATTAGTTAAATCCAATTTGACCGAACTTGAACAAAAATCACTGTCCGCACACTTAGAAAAATTTTGTTCAAATAAATGGATATATAAAGTCAAAGCGCCGGTTTCTGAACAACCAGTGTTTTATATTACCCGCCTTAGTAAAGCGGGGAAAATAAAGGCTTTCTTTACTGTGAATTTACATCATAAAAGAATTCAAAGCGTTATATTTATGGGTGATTTCTTTGCTTATCCTGCGCGGGCAATATTGGACCTGGAAGCGTTATTCAAAGATATGCCCCTGGAAAAAGAGGTAATAGTCCAGAAGGTAAAAGAACATTTTAATAATCAGAAAAATTTATATATACCGGACGCAAAGGCAATTGATTTCATAAAAATTATTGATGGTCTATTTGCAAAACTAAAAATAGTAGAACTCGGCATTGCACCCGAACAATCAAATCACATATTCCTGGTCAACGGCACTTATGAAGAAATTCTTAAACAAAAACCCGATTATCTTCTCCTCCCCTATTGTGCCAAATCAACCCAATGCTCTTATCGTTACCAAGACCAATGTGAAATGTGTGATGAATGCACCGTCGGAGACGCATACCGACTCGCCATTGGATTAAACATCAAACCAGTTACAATTACGAGTTTTGAAGACTTAATAGCAAAGCTTCGCAAATTAAAAAGTGAAAAGGTATCCGCATATATCGGCTGTTGCTGTGAACAATTTTATACAAAACATCAGGATAGGTTTGAATCCGCAGGTATTCCCGCAATTCTCCTTGACATAAACAACGAAACATGCTATGATTTGGGTAAGGCATCTTTTGCCTATAAAGGCGAATTTGAAAATCAGACAAGTTTGAATTTGGATTTATTAAAGAAGGTGCTCGATGGAATATGATGTTCTAATTGTAGGTGCTGGACCCGCCGGCTCAACAACCGGTTGGCATATTGCCCGTGAAAAATTTGGTGTTTTAATAATTGATAAGAAAAAAGAAGTCGGAATGCCGGTTCAATGCGCCGAATATATACCTGCCCTTCTTTCAAAAGAAGTTTCAATTCCGAATGACGCCATTGCCAATGAAATAAAGAAGTTAAGGATATATTCCCTGGACCATCGTTCATATGAGTTTTCTGCCCCAGGATATATTCTGAATCGCGCAATCTTTGATAAATATCTAACAATGAATGCGGTCAAGGCGGGTGCCAATTTATGGTTAAAAACAAAATTTCTCGGTATTGAAAAAAGCAAAATTATCCTTTCCCGAAATGGTAAAATAATAGAAGTTAAGGCTAAAATTATCATTGGTGCTGATGGTCCCAATTCCCATGTGAGCCGTTTAATAAACAAACGATATAAATATTATGTCGTTGCCTATCAACAAGAATTACCATTGGTTGAAAAAATGGACTGCACCGAGGTTTATTTTGATAAACAAATTTTTGGGGGCTATGCCTGGCTATTTCCCAAAATGCACAGTGCCAATGTCGGTCTGGGCGTGCGCATTGGTCAGAAAATAAAAGTGAAAGAGATTTTCCAACAATTTGTTGATAGACTTGTAAAGGAAAAAAAGGTTATCAATACGCCATTAAAAACTACCACGGGATTGATTCCAGTAGGTGGACCACTGTATACAGTAAAGAATAATATCATCCTCGTTGGGGATGCCGCCGGACAAACCCATCCCATCACCGGTGCCGGTATTTCCCAAGCAATTATCTGTGGGAAATTCGCTGCCCGATCAGTCACTGAAGCCTTAAGAAATAATGATTTGCATCTCCTTTATACCTATGAAGAATCCTGGAAGCATCTCTATCTTGCAGAACTTAACCGCGCAATGAAAAAACGCGAGTTGCTGGAAAAAAACTGGGACAGAATAAAAGATATTTTAAAAGATTGTTGGGTTTCATTCCCTGAATATTATGGATGATTTAAATCATCTCGCAAGAAAGGCAAGAGAGATATCCTATGCTCATCACGGGCAGAAAATCACATTCTATATCCCCGGGATGTTTTATTACAATGGTATTAAGGGCAAATACCCAGGGCTCTCGCTAACCGGAAAATCTTGTGGACTTAATTGTGATCATTGTCAGGGGAAACTTTTGGAATCGATGATTCCGGTTGAAAATCCTGAAGAACTTTTAGAAACGGCGAAGCGGCTCTATACTAACAAAGCCGTTGGATTTTTGCTTAGTGGCGGTTTTGATACCAATCATACAATCCCTTTAACCTGCTTCGTTCCCACGATCAGAAAAATTAAAGAAGAAACTAACCTTAAAATTTCTCTCCATTGTGGTATCTTAGACCAGAAAATATGTATCATGCTTAAAGAAGCAGGTATAGATCAAGCGCTTATTGATGTGATCGGCAATGATGATACCATAAAAAATGTCTATAAAACCGATAAAAAGGTCGGTGATATTATAACTACAATAAAGAATTTACTAAATGCTCAAATTCCTGTTATACCCCATATCGTTGTTGGATTAAACTATGGAAAAATTTCCGGCGAATACCGGGCGATAGAGCTAATAAAGGACTTTCCCGTGCACACACTCGTCTTTGTCAGTCTTATGCCTATTCCCAGTACACCAATGGAAAATATAAAAACTCCAACCGCGGAAGAGATTGCAAGATTGATTATCAATGCCCGGTTCAAAATGCCTGATGTTTCCATTGCACTGGGTTGTGCCCGTAAAAGGGGATATAAGGATATTGACCTTTGGGCAATTGAATGCGGGGTAAATCGTATTGCCCTGCCCGCAGTTGAGGCGGTAGCAAAGGCAAAGGAATATAATCTTTTTATTGAATGGCAGAAAACCTGCTGTTCGTTATAGAAGGGGGTGAAAATGAAAATGGAAAGTCCGGATTATATCCGAATCAGTCAGGCCGCCGCAATGGTGCTGGGTTTTAAGAACGGCTTGTTTTACAGAAACGCTAAATCGCCCTGTATTAATATACTGCTCACCTATGATAGCGGCTGTGCCGGAAATTGCGCATATTGTGGTTTATCAATGAAGCGGCCGGGTGCATATAAAGAAAAAAGTTTTATAAGGGTTGAATGGGATAATTATCCGATCAATGAAGTCATCCAGAGAATCAAAAATAAAAATAATTATATCAAACGTATCTGTATTTCAATGATTACAAACCACCGAGCGGTAAATGATACAAAAAAGATTATCCGGATGCTCAATAAAGAAGTTCCATATCCAATTTCCGTCCTTGCGGCGCCCACCATTCTCAATCAAGAAGATTTCGTTGCAATGAAAAAACTTGGTGCCGACCGACTTGGAATAGCGGTTGATGCCTGCACACCACGATTGTTTGAACAATTTCGTGGCAAAGGTGTAAAAGGACCGCATAAATGGGAAACCTACTGGTCAGCACTACAGCAGGCGGTTTTAACGTTTGGCCGGGGTTATGTTGGCGTCCACCTCATCGTTGGGCTTGGTGAAACCGAAAAAGAAATGGTTGAAGCAATTCAAAAAGCCCAGGATAATGGTATTGAAACCCATCTCTTCAGTTTTTTCCCTGAACCCGATTCAATACTTGCGAATCACAATCCACCAAACATAGGCACTTACCGTCGGATTCAACTGGCACGATATTTAATAAATAAAAATATCTGTACAATTAAAGAGCTTGAATTCGATGAGAAGGACAGAATTATAAAATTCAAAATCCCCGAATCGGAACTTGAAAAATATATAAACTCCGGAAAACCTTTTATGACAAGTGGTTGCCCGGGTGAAGATGGTGAAGTTGCCTGCAATCGTCCCTACTCTGATTCGCTGCCTGGTGACGATATAAGAAATTTTCCATTCTTACCTGACCCGAATGATATAGCAAAAATCAAACAAGAACTAAACATATATGTATAACAAAATAGACGAAAAAATCATAAATAGACTAATATCGCTTGTTGGAAAAGAAAGTGTGCTATTAGAAAAAGAAACGCTTGAAAACTATGCTCATGATGAAACACCTCTTTATCATTCAATGCCCGAAGTTGTCGTAAAACCAGCAAATAAAAACCAAATTGCCGAAATAATGATGATTGCGAATGAAAAGGTAATACCGGTGACCCCGCGCGGCGGTGGGACAAGCCTATCGGCAGGTGCAGTCCCTATTTACAATGGTATCGTTTTATCACTTGAAAAAATGAACCATATCAAAGAGGTTGATGAAAAAAACTTGATGGCAATTGTTGAACCAGGGATAATAACCGGAATAATGGAAAAAGAACTATCCAACTATAATCTTTTCTTTCCCCCTGATCCCGTAAGTCTTGATTCCTGCACGATTGGCGGCAACATTGCAGAATGCGCGGGTGGACCAAGGGCGATGAAATACGGTGTAACAAAAAATTATGTAACCGGGTTAGAAATAGTTCTTGCTGATGGTGCAATTATAAGATTGGGTGGTAAACTTTTAAAAAATGTAACCGGTTATGATTTGCTCGATTTATTTGTTGGTTCCGAAGGAACGCTCGGCATCGTCACCGAAGCAACCATAAAGACATTAACCATTCCTGAGATTATCGTTGACCTTTATATCCCATTTAAAACCATTGCTGATGCCTCACATTTTTCTATTGAAGTTCTGCGCAAAGGTTTTATGCCCACCGCGATTGAACTGATGGATGGTGATGTGGTAAGAATGGTTGAAAAATATCTTCAGCGAAAGATTCCCTACCGCGAAGCAAACGGGCATACAATCGTTGAGATAGATGGTAATGATAAAGATTATGCGCGTAAAATGTGGGAAAATATCGGAGATATCGCATTAAAATGCAATGCCCTTGATGTGTTTGTTGCAGAAACCCCACAGGACCGGGAGCGAATATGGGAAACAAGAAAAAAGATCGGCGAATCTCTAAAGGCGCAGACAAAAATAATTGCCCGCGAAGATTTAGTGGTTCCCCGAGATAAAATTTCGGATTTAATCTACCAGTTAAAGGAATGTGTTAAAGAATTTAATTGTGAACTCTATGCCTTCGGACATCTGGGGGATGGAAATATGCATACCGATGTTGGGACCATAAATAAAAACGAAAAAAAATTAAATAACCAAGATTGGATTGCGCAGATGAGAAGAAGAATGTACGAAATCACAATCCAACTAGGTGGAACAATAACTGCCGAACACGGTGTCGGCTTATCAAAAATTCCCTATCTCTCACTTGCCCATGATAAGAGAACAATTGAATTGATGATGAAAATAAAAAAGGAATTTGATTCCCAAAACATCCTCAATCCTGGTAAAATATTCAACTATTCAACCATTTAACCAATCCATGATTCGTGCCTTCATCGAAACTTCTTTAATTGACTGGGACGGGAAAATAACTTCCGTCCTCTTTTTTGACCGGTGCAATTTCCGTTGCCCTTTTTGTCAGAACTGGCAATTGATAACCGATCCCGAAATATATCCAGAGTATGATATTGACGAAATCTTAAAAAAGGTTGCAGTCAAAAAAAAATGGATTGATGGTATCGTCCTCACCGGTGGGGAACCTTTAATATTCTATGAAAATGTAATCGAAATAACAAAAAAGATTAGAAAAAATAATTTGTTGGTCAAACTTGATACCAATGGCTCTTATCCCGAAGAACTGGAATCATTGATAAAATTACACCTCATTGACTATGTCGCAATGGATATAAAGGCACCGCTTGATGAAAATTACTACATTGCCACCGGCACCAACAAAAAAGCCAATCCTGAACTTATTGAAAAGATCGAAAAATCAATAAAAATTCTAATGAGTTCAAACCTTGATTACGAATTTAGAACCACCTGTGTTCCCGGATTGATTGATGAAACTGGGATAAGAAAAATAGGTGAAAAGATAAAAGGAGCAAAAAGATGGGTACTCCAAAGATTCATTCCCTTCAATGCCTATCAAAGAAAATTCCGGCACAAAACCTTTGATGCAAAACAATTAAACGAATTCCTCCACATCGTTCGTTCCATAATCCCTGATTCAAAACTCAGATAATAACTTAAAATTAAGACTTAAGTTTATATTTTGAATAATTGACAATTTTATCCTTTTAGGTATAATAAAGTATGAAATTGGAGACAAGGGTAAAAATAAATAATTTCCTTATGAAAAATTTATTATATGGAATATTTCATAGTGGAAATAATCCTTTTCTCCGCCCCATACTATTGCCCGTTGTAGAAAAAGGTATCTGGCTTGCCCTTAAGAATGTACCCGGTCCGGTAGGCCTACCGGGTGTAATACAGGATAAATTTTATATGCTCCGGGCAATGGTCTATTCCGGTATGCGCTTTGGCACTACATCAAAGTTTACTGATACAATAGTTAATAAGGCAATATTGAGTAATCTAAGAGCCGAAAAAGAAAAAGAATTTCGCGCGGTATTTGGATTTGACCCGCCGGGTTTTATGACAATTTCTCCGGCAAAAAGGTGTAATTTAAGATGTAAAGGTTGCTATGCAAATTCCGCCTCCGAAAAAGACCAGTTACCATATGACATATTTTCAAGGGCAATAAAAGAAATGCGGGAACTTTGGGGTGCAAGATTTGCAGTAATCTCGGGTGGTGAGCCGATGCTTTATAAATGGAATAACAAAGGAATCATTGATATATTTGAAGAACATCCTGATTCACTATTTTTGATGTACACAAATGGTAGTTTGATAGACGAAACTGTGGCGGCAAAATTCGGTGAGTTGGGTAATATCACACCCGCAATATCCGTTGAAGGAATGAAAGAAACAACTGAAAGAAGAAGAGGCAAGGGGTTCTTTGACAAAATAGATAGGACATTAACAATTTTGAGGAAACACCGTGTGACCTTCGGCATATCAATAACCGCCACCAGAGAAAACGCAGAAGAGATTGTTTCGGATGAATTTATTGATTTTTATTTTAACAAACTTGGGGCTGCCTATGCCTGGGTCTTCCATTATATGCCTATCGGTAGAGATATTGCTCCAGAATTAATTCCCACACCTGAACAGAGGGTAATGCTCTGGAAAAAAAGTTGGGAAATCGTCCGGGATAGAAAGATTATGTATGCAGATTTCTGGAATCACGGTCCGGTATCAGACGGTTGTATATCTGCCGGAAGACCTGGTGGCTACTTCTATCTTGACTGGCAGGCAAATGTGTATCCGTGTGTGTTCTTCCCTTACGCCGCCGCCAATCTAAAAGAAATCTATGAAAAAGGTGGGAACTTAAATGATTTAATAAATCTACCATTGCATAAAAAAATCCGGGAATGGCAATTTAAATACTGGAAAGAAGGGGATTTATTAAGGCCCTGTCCAATCCGTGACCATTATTTAATGGCAAAGAAATTTGTTATTGAAACGCAGGCAAAACCAGCGGATCAATCTGCCGAAGAGATATTGAACAACCCTGATTATGAAAAGAAAATGGCAGAATATGATTTTGAATTAGAGAGAAAAACCAGGTTAATTTGGGAGAAGGTGTATAGAAATGGAACCAGAAAAGCAGTTTGAACTTATGAAAAACAATACTGCAGAAATCATTTCTGCAGAAGAATTATTAAAAAAACTAAAGAGGCGAAAGCCTCTGCGCGTGAAGCTTGGCATTGATCCATCAGCACCAGAAATACACCTCGGTATAAGTGTCCAGTTGAGGAAATTAAAACAATTCCAGGAATTGGGACACACAGTTGTTCTTGTTGTTGGTGATTTTACAGGAATGATTGGAGACCCAAGTGGTGTATCAAAGACAAGGCCAAAATTAACCCGGGAACAGGTAAAAAAGAATATGGCAAGGTATAGAGAACAAATCTTCAAAATCCTTGACCCAAAGAAGACCGAATTCACATACAATTCCAAATGGCTCGGTGCATTAAGCATTTACGACTTCATTGAAATCGCCGCTAAATATACGGTGGCACGCATTCTTGAAAGGGATGATTTTTCAATCCGTCTTAAAGAAGGAATACCAGTATATATGCATGAAATAATGTATCCATTGTTTCAGGCTTATGATTCAGTTGCAGTAAAGGCAGATATTGAATTGGGGGGAACCGACCAGAAATTCAATCTGCTCGTAGGACGCGAACTGATGAGAGAATTCAATATGGAACCACAGGTTGTTATGACCCTTCCCATTCTTGAAGGCACTGATGGGGTAAGAAAGATGAGCAAAAGTTACGGTAATTACATTGGTATCACAGAAAATGCAAAGGAAATGTTTGGGAAGGTTATGTCCATTCCCGATGAGCTCATTATAAAATATTTTGAATTAACCACCGATGCCTTTCCCAATAAAATAGAGGAGTATAGAAAAGGATTAAAAGACGGCTCTATCAATCCCCGGGATGCAAAATTCGACCTCGCAAAGACTATAGTGCGAATGTACCATTCAGCCCAGGCAGCCGAAGAAGCAGCAAGCGAATTTGAAAAAGTCTTCACAAAAAAAGAATTGCCTACCGAATTAAAAGAGTTTAAACTTGAAGCTAAAGAATTGAATATAGTAGATCTGCTGGTAAAGACGAATCTTATGCCTTCCCGTGCTGAAGCAAAACGTAAGATAAAAGAAGGGGCAATTGATATTGATGGTAATACAATTAAAGATATTAATTATACTATAAAATTAAGCAAACCGATTGTTGTTAAGGCGGGCAAACACAAGTTTTTGAAAATTATCCCTTAAAGACATATAATGGTTTTTATTGACCATTATCTTCCTTCTGGTGAATCACTCCGGTAGTTAAATCAAGGGCATCGGCTAGCCTTTCACATATTCTTTCAAGGGAATTAGACAATTCATCCTCACTAATAGATTTATTGTGTAAACGGTCAAGGATATCTTCAAGTTGCGAAAATGTATTAACAAGTTCATTATAGTCATAATGGAGCGTCTTTGTAAGCGAATGGCATAATTCGTTATATATTTCCTGGATGCCATTAACTATATCGCCTTTGCGAAATTTTATTTCACCGGTCTCTAAACCTTCGCTAAGTTTCTTAAGATAGTTTGAAAGTCGATACAACGGACCATAAATTTTATTTGATAGTTTTAATAAAGTTACATAACTTATATAATAAAGTACTATTGTGATAATTGCGAAGATTATAATCGGCAATGTATAATTTCTACCCGGAGCAAAGACCTGTTCAGGTTTAAAAATGAAAATCAATGAAAGAATAAGAATAATCGAAACACCTAAAACCAGTCCGAAGGCATGAAAGACGATTCTGTATTGTAAACGATTAACGATTAAATTCTTTCTCCGATCCTTTTTCATGGTGTATTAAGTATAATCATAATTCAATATTTGTCAAGCGTCAGTATGGTTAAACTCTCACCCCACTTGGTTTTTCCCCTAGATTTATAGGTAGTAGTTGATGATTCTGCTACTGGCTAATCATAAAAGGCCTCACACCTTAATTCTAAAAACCTCATTTAGATTTTTTCATTCTATTCTTGATTTTCCAAGAAA
>CBFGJP010000010.1:0-18182 GCA_965649105.1 Caldifarciminota bacterium | reverse complement strand
ATCGATTTATTAAAAAAGTATTTTATCGTAGAAATGTATAAAAAAGTCCAACCCATAAAGAAACTCGAATTGAAAAGAGCATTAAAGGATAAAACAGGACTTATTTCTCTTCTTACCGATGTTATTGATAAAGAAGTGATGGAGAGTGCTCCATTTTTAAAAATCATTGCGAACTATGCGGTAGGTTATAACAATATTGATATTGCTGAGGCAACGAAAAGGGGTATAATGGTGACAAATACACCCGATGTGCTAACCGAGACAACCGCAGACCTCACCTTTGGGATGATCCTTGCCGTTGCCCGGCGTATTCCTGAGGCAGAAAGATTTTTAAGAAAAAAAAGATTCAAAGGCTGGGCACCAATGTTATTTTTGGGTTGTGATATACATCACAAGACAATCGGTATCATTGGTATGGGAAGAATCGGTAGGGCAGTTGCAAAAAGGGCACTAGGATTCGGGATGAAGATATTATATTATGATAAGATTCGCCTTTCGTTAAATAAAGAAAAGGAACTTTCTCTAAATTACAAACCAATTAAATCTATTCTCAAAGAGGCGGATTTTGTCACCATCCATACACCTTTAACCAGTAAGACATTCCATTTAATCTCACACGAAGAATTAAATTTGATGAAGCAAACTGCATTTTTAATAAATACTGCACGGGGCCCGATAGTAGATGAGAAGGCTTTAATAAAGGCACTAAAAGATAAAAGGATTGCCGGATGTGCCCTTGATGTATTTGAAAATGAACCCATCGTTCCCAAAGAGTTATTAAAAATGGATAATGTCCTGCTCCTACCCCATATCGGTTCTGCAACCCTGGAAACAAGAACAAATATGGCTCTTATGTGTGCAGAAAATTTAATCACCGCACTGATAAAGCAAAAAACACCCCCCAATCTTGTCAATCCTGAAGTTCTAAAGACTAAAAATTGAAGATACTCATTGCACCCGCGAGTTTCAAAGGTTCAATCATCTCAAAAGATGTTTCATACACAATTGCTCGGGCAATAAGAAAGATAAAAAAAGATATTATAATTCAAGAAGCACCGGTTGCCGACGGTGGCATGGGCACGCTGGATATAATCACAAAACATTTTAAAGGCAAATATATCACCTGCTATGTCACCGGTCCCCTTGGCAAAAAAATCAAGGCAAAATATGGTATTATCCCGAATAAAAAACTTGCAATAATTGAACTCGCACAGGCCGCCGGTTTAAATTTACTCCCTGAACATTTAAGAAATCCACTAAAGACCACAACCATTGGTGTTGGTGATTTGATTAAAGATAGTATAAAAAAAGGATGTAAAAAGGTCATTATCGGAGTGGGCGACAGCGGAACGATCGACTGTGGAATAGGAGCAATGTCCGTTCTGGGAGTAAAATTCCTTGATAAAAATTTGAAACCAGTGGCACTAAATTGTTCAGGATTACTGAAATTAAACTGGATTGATGATACTGCCGTAGACTCATTAAAAAAGTCCGTTGAATTTGTAACTCTGACTGATGTCGCCAATCCCCTCACCGGTAAAAATGGTGCAATTGTATATGCCAAACAAAAGGGCGCGAAAGAAAAAGACCTGCCATTGATTGAACAGGCATTAAAAAATTTCAAAAAAATAATTTTCAATCAATACAAAATAGACCTTGATAGGATTAAAGGTGCCGGTGCTGCGGGCGGTATTGGCGGTGGAATGTACGCAATTTTAAATGCAAAAATCACCTCTGGATTTGCTTACTTCGAAAAAATATTTAAACTGAAAGAAAAGATTAAAAATGCCGATATTATTATAACGGGCGAAGGCAAGATTGACAGGACAACTTTCTTTGGAAAGGCAGCGGGCAAGATTATAAATCTATGCAAGAAGTATCACAAACCGGTTATTCTCGTCTGCGGTGATTATGACCGGAATCTAAATTTAGAAAAATATGGGGTAATAAAAATATTTTCATTAATTGAAATAACAGGAAACATTAAAACTGCTATCCGAGACGCAAAAAGAATCTTAAAAGAGATAGGCACACAGAAAAGATTGATTATAATCCACTAAAAATACAAAAACGGGCAGGTCATCTTTGACCTGCCCGCGCTCACAATAATTTCTATAAACTACAAAGTTCAAACTTTATCGTGTCCGTGATACGAACAATCCCATAAAATTTGGGAAATGGACCAGGATTTACGATGATTGTCCTTCCAATCCTGTCCGTATTTCGCGCCTCATGAATATGCCCGCAGATGCATAAATCAGGTTGATGGTTTTCAATAAACTCACGAATATGTTTACTGCCAACATGCATTCCCATTAAAGTCTTATCAACCTTGGTATTGAATGGTGGTGCATGGCTCACAAATATCTGTTTGCCAACCTGTTCTCTGTAATTACTTAAAATCCTTTCAATTTCTTCATCTGAATACTCCTGCGGAGTCTTGAATGGTGTATAACCGCTGCCACCAATACCAAAAAATATCGTACCTCTGAATTCCTTAATTTCACCATGTAGGTTAATATTTTCCGATTTTAGGACATCAAGCACATCAAAATGGTCACAATTACCTGGCACTGCAAGAATATTTGAATTAAACTCTTTTATCGTATTAAGTATGGCAAGCGCCTCTTTCTTACCACCAAAATTCGTGATATCTCCAGATATAACGACCAAATCCGCAGAACTCAAGGCATCAATAATCTTTTTATCGTAGTTGATTCGGCCATGAATATCAGAAATGGCAAGAATCTGCATTTATTTACAATAAAATCTGTGAAGGTTAATTATATCCTTCATTATCGTGGTACCAATCGCAACCAGTCCCGAAGCACCGCCAATCAATGTCAGTTCACCCATTAGCCTTGTGTGGAATGTAACACCTTTATTTGAACCATATACATGAGACAATGGATCATCTTTATCCAGGAATTCAGGTCCCACCGATATCCGGGGTTCTTTATTTTCAATTGATAATTTCCCGATTAGCCTTACTATCTTCCCCTTTTTCAGATTCACACGGACTATTTTTTCATTCAAATTCATTATCCCCTGGCAGGGGATAGACCTTAAATCCGTACATTTTCCCGTCAACAAAAGTCCGAGGATGACCATTTTATAACAGGTATCTATCCCTTCAAGGTCAAATCGATAATCTGGCTCTGCAATGCCCAGCTTTATTGCCTCCCGTATCGCCTCCACTTTACTTTTCCTCTCAAACATAATTTTATCAAGAACAAAGTTACTCGTGCCATTCAGTATGCCCCGCACATAATGTACACCAGCATTGATCAACTCATTATTAATCACCCCGGCAGTGGGCAGGGCACCTGCGGTTGTTGCGCTGATCCCGAGATAAACATTTTTTTTCTTTGATAGTTCAATAAGTTCATCACCCTTAAAAACTAATGGCGCCTTATTTGCTAATATAATATTGATTCCGTTCTTCATTGCCTCAACCAAATAAGGATAACTTATTCCTGCTTCGGTCCGCGAACCAGGCAATCCGTCAACTATAATATCTGTTCTTTTGCTTTCAATCAAATGAGTGAACTTCTCCAGGGGTTTTTTTATGTTCTTACCTAAACTTTCCCCTTCTACTTTTTTACCAATCAAATCCTGTAAATTTAAATCACCACCGATAAAACTTTTTGAATCCGCAGCTGCAATAAATTTTAAACCAAAACCGAATTTCTCTGCAATCTTATCTTTATTCTCAAGATAATGTTTGGCAAATGCCCTCAAAACTTTGCCAAATCCTAATAATCCAACATTGTATTGTTTGATTTTTGCTGGCATGGGAAAGATTATAACCAAAATATAGTTTGAGTCAACATTTTATTGCAATTTTATTTTACTATAAAAATAAAAAGCGGGAGACGGGATTTGAACCCGCGACCCTCACCTTGGCAAGGTGATGCTCCACCACTGAGCTACTCCCGCAAAAGCAAACAAGTTTTTTTGATTATCAAGTATAATTATATATAAAAAAAATTGAAAGTCAACATTCGGATTAATTAAATGGGTTGATAATTATTGTATAATAATCGTCTTATTTTGTATTAAACCTTGAAAACGACCTCTCCCCTCTGTATATCAACACTTATTATGCTATTCTTCTGAAATTCACCTGCAATAATCTTTTTTGATAATGGATTTTCAATCAATCTCTGGATTGCCCGACGTAAAGGCCTGGCTCCATAGACCGGGTCAAAACCTTCATGGGCAAGATAATCTTTTACCTTCTCACTGAATTCAATCCGGTATCCGAAATCTGAAACATTCTTTGCAATTTTTTTTAGTTCGCGTTCCACAATCCCTTTGATCTCATCAAAACCGAGCGGCTTGAACACAATCACCTCATCAATCCGGTTCAAAAATTCCGGTTTGACACTTCTTTCCAGCACACGGGAAACCTCCTTCTTTGTCTTTTCATAGTCAAATTTCCCATTTTTAAGATTCTCCGTGATTATCTCACTCCCTAAATTTGATGTCATAATAACAATGGTATTTTTAAAATCCACGGTCCTTCCCTGCCCATCGGTCAATCTGCCATCATCCAAAAGTTGCAATAGAATATTGAATACATCAGGGTGTGCCTTTTCAAATTCGTCAAAGAGTATCACCCGATAGGGCCTGCGCCTTACTGCCTCAGTCAACTGTCCACCTTCTTCATAGCCAACATATCCAGGTGGTGCACCGATCAACCTTGATACAGTATGTTTCTCCTGATACTCGGTCATATCAATCCTTACCATTGCATCTTCGGTATCAAACAAGAATTCTGCAAGTGATTTTGCCAGTTCGGTCTTACCGACACCTGTCGGTCCAAGAAAGATAAAAGAGCCGATGGGTCTCTTGGGGTCTTTTAATCCTGCCCTTGAACGCCTTATCGCATCACTCACGGCAACGACCGCATCTTCCTGGTCAACAAGCCTTTCGTGAATCCTCTCTTCCATCTTTAACAACTTGCTCATCTCTGATTCAAGCATCCTTGAGACCGGGATACCGGTCCAGGAAGAAATGATCTCGGCAATATCATCTTCGGTGACCCGGTCATCTATCCCCCTCTGTTTCATCCACTCATTCTTTCTTTTGCGATATTCCTTTTGCAATGCCTCGGTCTCATCCCGCAGTTTTGCCGCGAGTTCGTAGTTCCGCATTTCAACCGCCCTTTTACCTTCCTCGGTCAATTGTTCAAGCCTCTTCTCCATCTCTTTTAATTCATCGGGCATTGAATATATTTCTATCCTTGCCCTTGCACAGGCCTCATCAATCAGGTCTATTGCCTTATCGGGCAAATGGCGTTCGGTCAGATAGCGGTGCGAAAGTTTTACTGCAGATTCAATCGCAGAATTGTCAATTATCACCCCATGATGTGATTCATATCTGTGTTTCAATCCCTGCAAGATTTTTATTGTATCTTCAACTGATGGTTCTCCCACATATACCGGTGCAAATCTTCTTTCCAATGCCGCATCCTTCTCAATATGTTTACGATACTCATTCAAGGTTGTAGCACCAATACACTGCAATTCACCCCTTGCGAGTGCAGGCTTGAGCATATTTGATGCGTCAATGGCACCTTCAGCCGCACCCGCACCAACTATCGTATGCAACTCATCAATGAATAGTATAATCTCTCCCTTCCCTTTTCTTATCTCGTCCATTACTGCCTTCAATCTCTCTTCAAATTCACCACGATATTTTGAACCTGCGACGAGGGCACCCATATCAAGTGCCAAGATTCTTTTATCTTTCAATATCTCTGGCACATTCTTCTCAACAATCCTCTGAGCAAGTCCTTCAACAATAGCCGTCTTACCAACACCTGCCTCACCAATCAGAACTGGATTATTCTTTGTCCTCCGGGATAGAATCTGGATCACCCTTTTTATCTCCTGGTCCCTGCCAATCACTGGGTCAAGCTTTCCCTGCCTTGCGAGTGCAGTGATATCCCTGGCGTATCTTTCAAGTGCCATATATTTACTCTCTGCATCCTGGTCAGTCACCCTCTGTGAACCACGAATCATCTGGAGTGCCTGATAAATCTTCTCTTTTGTAATTCCCAATTCCCTCAATATCTTTACAACCTCACCCTCGGTCTCTTCAGCAATCGCTAAGAAAAGATGTTCGGTTCCCACATACTCATCCTTCATCCTCTGTGCCTCAGTCTGGGCAAGAGAAATCAGTCTTTTGGTTCTCGGTGTGATATATATCTGGGCAGTCGCACCACCATAAACCTTGGGCCTCATATCAAGCGAAGATTCAAGCCTTCGCTGCACCACATCCGGTGTTATATCCATCTTTCTAAGTATCTTTGGCACAAGCCCGTCTTCTTGTCTCAAAAGTGCCAAAAATATATGTTCTACATCCAGTTCCTGATGATTATATTCATCAAGAATCTCCTGTGCGAGTGCAATACAATCCTGTGCTTTCTGGGTAAATCTATCAAATCTCATACAAAATTTAGACTAAAAAAAGGGAATTTTGTTTATCAAGAATAAGTCAAAATCAAAATACAGGTAATACCCCACAATATTAAATTTATTATGATTGGGATATCTCCTATCAATGCACGATTGGGAATATCCGCACCAGATTTTTTTTCGATTATATAAAGATATCTAAACATCCCATAAATGACAAACGGGATTGTCAGAATCAAATTCTTTGTATGAAATTTACTTACCGTGTCGGGTGATAATGTATAAATACAATAAGAAACAATACAGGCAGAGATGGTTATGGTAATCATATGATTAAGCATCTCTATTGAATAGTGATAAAGCACCTTTCTATGCTTCTCAGCCTCAATACCGAAAATAAGCATTTCACTCTTTCTCTTTGCCAGAATTATAAAAAGTGCCAGCTGGAAGGTGCAGAGAATCAGCCAGGAAGATATTTCCACATTGATTATCAATGCTCCCGCTACAGACCTCAGAACATAGCCGATTGAAACCACCAGAACATCAATTATCACAAGATATTTGAAGAAAAAAGAATATAAAAAACTTACGATGATGTAAAGTAAAGCAGAAAAAAAGAATTTTTGATTAATCGTGAAAGAAAAATAGAGAGCGAGAATAGTAAGGATAACAGAAAGAATTATCGCATTGATTATTTTTACTTTACCCGAGGCAATCGGCCTGTTCTTCTTTGTTGTAATATTCTGGTCAACCTTTTTATCCACAACATCATTGATTATATAACCTGCGCTGCTCAGAAGTGAGAAAATAATAAATCCTAAAATTGCGAGACCAATCTTTTCTCCATCATGGAATTCCCTGCTGAAGATGAGACCAGCAAACAAAAATACATTCTTTATCCATTGTTCAGGCCTCAATAATCTTATATAGTCTCTCATTTAATTATCCAGCAGTCAAGCCCCGACTGTTTTTAATAATTCTCTCTGGTTTTTTAAAACTCGGTGGCGCTTGTAAAATTAAAATCTTTAATCTTCAAAGCAGGCACGACCATCCCGTGCGGACTCCTGCCGCCATAACCAGGTTCATCAGCCACAAGTTCAGTCTTTCGCGAAATCGCCTCAATTCGGTTCAGCATATCAAAGATGTTATCGGTAAACCTTAAATTTTTTATTCCCTTTGTGATAACCCCATCTTCAATCAAAAATGTCCCATCCCTTGTCATCCCGGTGAAGACAAGTTTATACGGGTCAATAACATTTGTATAATGAAGTCGGGTTATAAGAACACCTTTTTTGGTATTCTTTATCATCTCATCAATTGAACTATCACCACCCTTCATTACGATATGCAGGGGAATCGGTCCAAACGGATTGGGATACATAAGTGCGTGTCCAGTTGACTTTTTCTTAGCCATTGCGGCGGTGATTGAATCATAAACAATGTTTTCCGCCACACCATTTTTAATGAGTGTAATCTTTTTTTTCGGAATACCCTCAAAGTCAAAAGAGACCGGAAAACCTTTACGGTAGAATGGATCATCAATAATTGTGATACGCTCATCAACAACCTTCGTCTGAAGTTTACCCGAAAGATAAGAACGTCCCTCTTCATAGGTTTTACCATTAAACGCATAATACGCAAGATAACTTATAATATCACTCACTGCGAGTGGCTCAAAGATTGTAGTATACTGCCCGGGTGGAAGTTCTACCGGGTCTTTTGATTTCAGTGCCTTCTCCGCAGCGATCTTCGCCATCTTCTTAAAATTCATTTCTTTTATACCTTTGGCACCGCCCTGGACATAGCCAGTTGAGTTATCCGTTGCCATAACGATATTACAAAAAACATCGCTTGTCTGTCGGTAGGCAAATACCCCGTTAGAATTTCCTATTGCAACTGTAGAAAAGCCATTAGAAACAGAACCAAAACAAGTAAGATTATTCTTTCGGGCAACCTCAATTATCTCTTTGACCGCATCTGCCCTTTCATCTGGTGTCATACGGGCAGTTTTGGGTTCAAAAGAAACGGCTTTTTTATAAAGATTCGGCTTAACCTGAGGCAATGATTCAAAATAAGGATTATCAATCTGGAATCGGGCAATGGTCTCAGCCCAGCGCAGGGTCTCTTTCAATTTCTCCGAGGCAATAGAATTTGTAAACGAAGAGCCTATCTTTTTTCCAAAAACAACCCTGATGGAAACAACGATATTTGATTCCTGAACATTTTGATGGATGTAATTATTCGCATATCTCGTGAGTGATGAATCAAAATCAGAGACAACAACCTCAGTCTGGTCTGCCTTAGAACCTTTCAAAATAAAATCAATGATTTTCTTTGCCTGTTTTCTGTCTATCATATCACTCCTCTTTGGAAATTCTATCTAAAATAATAATAAAGTCAATATTGCAAAAATAACAAATATTTTCTGATGTTATCTTTTTAAGTATTATTTCAAATAAATTACCTTTTTCAACATCCGTGAGTCTTTCGTTTCAAAATAGATAAAATATACCCCTTCGGGGAGATTTTCTGGTTTGTAATTTAAATGACCAACACCATGCAGTTCTCCTGAGTATATCTTATCAATAAATCTTCCTGCCGTATCGTAGAGATTCAATTTAACTTTACCTTTGCTTTCCATCTCGTAACGAATATTAACCATTCCGGCAACCGGATTGGGATAAACATCCAGTGAAAACACGCTTCGATTTAATTCAACATGTTTCTCATCCTCCACACCCACAAACCTATCCCACCACGACTGGGCACTATCTGAATTGACCTTTGCATTTGTAGTATCATTGCCGCCGACGATTGCATAAGCAACCCGATAATATTGTCCAGGAGGAATATTAAATGGTCCGGTTGATGCAATGACCGTCCAGTTTGTAGTGCTCGTGCTGTTCGGCACCTTCTTTTTACCGGTAAGGAAACTATCCTTCACAACTTCACTCATCATCGTTGCCGGTGTGACATACTGGGCGTGGTTTATTGCGGAAAGGTTCCGTGCTAATTTTGGTTCAAGGATTCTCAATCCCACGGTTGGTTTTTGCGAACTCGTTGAGCGTAGCATACAGATAAAACGCCTGATGCTATCAGAACGCACAATATTATTCGCGGTATTATACACATCAAAGTCAAACATCATCCCGGAATAGAAATTATTTATTGGGTTTGAACCATAATTGTAATAATAGAAACAGACAATCACCCAGTCATCATATCCGGGTTGTGAAAGTGATAGGCTCCATTGTTTTATAATCAACCCTTTTGGGGATGTATGCCCGGAATCACTATACCAGGCAACATATTCTTCTTCTGCCTTTAATGGTGGAATCAAGGGCTTGAGCGTATCAAGAATCTTAAAATCCTGATTGATCGTTGAGGAATTCGGTGGTCCATAAAACCTATCAACGATATAGGATGGATCAGTCCCGCAGACCATACTCGCATAGTATAAACAACCATAGGATGCAATTTTTGAATATTTGAATCCTGAACCCTCGCCATATGGATAGGTCGTGCCAAAACTTCCATTCGTGGTCACGGTAAATGCACAAACACCCGTATCGTGGTCTGCCCATATCCTTCTCGGTTCCGGTGGTATTCCAACCATCTCTTTAAAGAATGGTGTCCAGTTTCCTTGGCTGGATGTAGCATTTACGAGAAATTCAACCTCGGTTCCCTGGGGTGTATTTGGAGAAACAGATATGATAAATGAATCTCCACCTGCACTGTCATTGACCGGTATAGAGCCATAATAAGAAATCGAATCAATCAAGGTGATAAAGGGATTTGATGTGCTCAATGTCCCTGAAACATTTGTTGCATTCACATTTCCTGCATTTTTCAGCATAACCCTCAGTCTCACGGTCTCGCCCGGGTCGAGTTTTCCATTATTATTTCCACCCTGGTCAAAGATGCGGTGTGACTGATAGAGAATACAGGGTTGTGATGAACTACCTGAAACCGAACAGGTCCCTTCGTATGGTTTACAATCAGGGGCAGTGACTGTGATTGTCATCGTTCCGGTTGTAGTTGGATGCACAAACAAATCCACCCATCCTGAAGAATTCGTCCTGCCTGTTGAATAGACTTCTGTCCCTTTCATTGCGCAGACCAGGGCATTTTTCAAGGGTTGTCCAGATATTGCAACTGTTACCCTGAACATCTGAGGTCCAGCAGTTATGGAATTTAAATGGCTCACCGTCAATGTTCTTGGTTTCTGGGTATAAACACTCAAACTCGGGTCACCAAACAAAGTCAATTCATACACACACCACCTGGTTGGTGCCTGGCTCATTGCGAGATTGCGCAGATAATCCTTGGCACCGGCAAGGGCAACACCGAGTTCAGGCTTGCCATAGATAAAATTTTTAAAGAGTTCAAGGTCAAGCTGTTCTGAAGGACCAAGCCCGGGTGGATAACCCAGTCCATAGCGTGAATTCAAAATCGTTGCCACACACCCACCATTTGGATAATTTACCAGACTCTCCGCAATACAATCACCACCATCAAAGGCACCACAATAACAATTGATTCCGTTCATTACATTGTATTTTATACCATTCGTGAGTGTCGCAACATGGGATATATCAAGCACACCCATAGTTGTTTGGCTCCCATGGTCAGCAATATGACAGAACTGATAACCCACATTCAAAGAATCGCGCACTGCATTAGAACCCGGGTCCTCAAGTTTTGACCTGCGCCAGGTTGTCGGATAATAACTATAAATAATATTGTTTATCACCCTGCCATGGTAAGGGCTGAAGAGCATTTCTGAGGGCAATAATAACTTCTGGAGATAGGTTGTATCCGGTCGCTTTTCAAATATGGTATCCTTGTTTATAAAGGTATTGATATTTGTAGCATTGTCAACCGGTGCCCTGCCCACATAGAGATCAAAGAACAGATCAACTGTATCCTGCATTTCACCGAACAAATTGTTATTATTCCCATCCCATGACCATTGCAAATCTGCATAATACATATCGGTTGGTATATTGCCTGTGATTGTGCTCTCTTCAATTACCAATCGGGTTTTTCTATCTGGCACAATAAAATCATCACCACCAAGTAATACATACTTCAATCCCTTATTCTGCCAGTAATCCTTGATACAATTTCTTATCTTCTCCTGGTTATCACGACCGGTATACTGGGCATAGATTGAATCTGTGCCCATCACCTTTGTCTTTATCCCCTTCTTTGTCTTCCAGTTTGCGAGGGCATTCCAGTTGGATTTGAGCGAAGGGTTGGTGACGATCAAATAATCAACTTCATCACCACGCAAATCATGGACAACTGGCTTCCAGACATCCACCATTTCTGGATTATTAACAATTTTACTAACTGCATCACTGAACAGTTCTATTTGGGATTGAGAAAGTCTGTGTGGCTCATAAACACTTTCGTCATAATAGATATCTATTCTGATTCTTTTATGCAGTATCAACTTTTTGCTCGCACCAATGAACTGGACTGGATATACATTTACACATGCAATCCGAAAACCAGCAAGATTGCCATCAGGAAGCATTTCAATAATTTCAAGCGGATATGGTTTTACCGATGAATAGATAGTCGGGTCGGGCTTAATAAACCCGGCACTCTTATCATAAGAAATAGGGCGGACTGCCTGTCCTGGATATGGAACAAAGGTGCCTGGCAATTCCTCAGTATCAAGGGAAACCAATGCTACATCCCTGACCCGGGCATCAGGTGGAATAACAAAATATACCGGAATTAATGGCAGTATCGGTGCGCCCTTCTCCATTGTTGTCGGCCTGCCCGAAAATATAATTAAATCATAATTATCAATTCTTGTAGTAATCATATCTGTACTATTGAATCTCAATTCCTGAGTAATCACACCTGAAAACAAAAACAAAGGCATCGATAAACACAAAAAAGGCTTAAGTCTCATAGAACCTCCTGAGTTCTTATCAGAATATTCTAATTATTTTGCTTCAAAAGTCAATACCCACAGTGCAGAAGAATATCACATTTTCATAATCTTTCCTTCAATATTCTGACTATCCTCTTTCCTGCCCTGCCATCCCAGTATTTTGGTCTTTTTGGTCTATCTGGGCTTTTTGGTTTCTCTGGTTTAGAAATAATATTTAAGGCCTCTTTTATTATTCTCTTTGGGTCAGTTCCAACAAGTTTGTTCGTCCCCTGAGTAATTGTTATCGGTCTCTCGGTATTTTCCCGCAGGGTGAGGCAGGGTATACCCAAAATCGTCGTCTCCTCCTGTATCCCACCCGAATCAGTAAGCACAATAGATGCCCCACCCATCAACGAAAGAAACTCAAGATAACCGAGTGGTTTAGTGAATTTTATTCCTTTTTTGAATTCAGGGTCATACAGGAGAAAATCAATATTATCCAGCTGCCGGTCAGTCCTGGGATGGACCGGGAATACAATCGGCACAACTTTTGAAATTTCACTTATTGCATATACTATCTTCTGCAAATTATTTTTATCATCAACATTTGATGGTCTGTGGAGTGTAACAACACCATACCGTTCTACATCCAGGCCGATTTTTTCAAGGACATTTATCTTTTTAGCAACAGCAAGGTGTTTTAACAGAGAATCTATCATGGTATTACCAACAAAAAAAATCTTTTCTTGCGGAATTCCTTCGTTTAACAAATTCTTATTTGCATCCTCGCAGGTCGTGAAGAGAAAATCGGAAATCTGGTCGGTTAGCAGGCGGTTGATTTCCTCTGGCATCGTACGGTCAAAACTCCTCAAACCCGCCTCAATATGTGCAACAGGAATGCATAATTTCGCTGCGGTCAGGGCACCTGCAAGTGTCGTATTTACATCACCAACAACGATTACTAAATCTGGCTTTTCTTTTATGCAAACCTTCTCAAACTCCATCATAACCCTTGCGGTCTGTTCACTATGCGTGCCTGAGCCAACGCCCAAATAAATCTTCGGACTGGGTAATGATAAATCCTTAAAAAACACCTTTGACATCGTTTTATCATAATGCTGACCACTGTGGACGATAAATGTCTTAAATTTATTTATTTGCTTCAGTTCGTTATAAACCGGCGCCGCCTTCATAAAATTGGGTCTGGCACCAACGAGTATAATAATCTTCTTCATTTTCATTTTATGATTATACAACAAACTAACCAACAGTCAATAATAAAATTACCCCTTTCCACTTGCGAAGTGGAACTTGGTGTTAAAAAAGATAGGCAAAAAGTGATGAAATACCATATAGTTCCCGCTTCCACTTGCGAAGTGGAATTTGGCATTATCGTATGTATGTAAACTTTATGAATCTACATACATCTGTGTTGGTCTGGACACGAACAAAATATACACCATTACGCAATGAAGGAAGAAAGAAAATCTTCTTCCTGCCCACTGGTAAAATACCACTATAGATATCAAATTTCCTTCCATCAACTGAATATGCATATAGTCTGCAGAATTGTTCAACCGATGAATAAATTGTGATATACTTGCCAATTGTCCCGATCATAAAACTTGAGTTCGTAGAAACACGATCTGCATTTTCTTTAATCGTGGTGGGTTCTACCACATAAACTTGGAAACGATATAACGCTGAATAATGTGGTGATTTATAAACCTCGCATAAAATCTGGTAATGACCTGTGTCTGAATATGTATAACTACCCGATGGCAAATACAATGTGTCCCCGGTGCGGAAAATCCATCTCTTTATTGAACCCTGCCATTGTGGATAATTTAATGTATCCACAGAACAACTGAATGAGAAAGGAGTATTTACATATACTGTCTCAGATTGAACCTGTGCCTGGACAATTTTGGACATAGAAACTGAACTGATTGGTGAAGTAAGATAAACCACAAATGTCTCAATCCCATTTTCATAAATCTTCACCACCCGATAGCCGCAGGAACTGATATTCGTTTCACAGGTTGCAAGCCCACTCATCAACAATGAAGGTCCATAAAAATTTAGCAAATCATAATGCAGATGGCCGGTGAAGACTCCCGTGATATTATAATCTTTCAAATACTTCAGCAATGTATCACGCCTTGGCCTATCCACATTGTTTTGGCTGTTTGCCTCCAGCGGTGAAGAAAGATAAAGCGGAAAATGAAAAAATAAGAAAATGTGCTTGTAGGTATTCCCTGCACCCGTCAGTGTCGCTCTGAGAAAACTATCCTGTTCAAGAGAATAAGAATAACAGGAATGACCGGAATAAGTGTCAAGCAGCGTTGAATTCAAAGAAATAAAAAGGGATGAATCATAGATCGTAGCATAATAATCCATTCCCCAGAAACTGCGATAAAATTCAATGCGTGTAGGATTCCAGCAACTCTCATTTGCCTGCCCCAAATCGTGATTGCCCGGGGTGTAGTATTTGGGCATAGATAAAAGGTCAAAAAGACTATCACATATATGCCACTGGTTCAATAAATTATTTTGATTATATTGGTCCTCGCCAAGGTCGCCCGTAATGATAACAAAGGCAGGGGCAGGCGTCATCTCCATAATCTGGTGGATCGCAGTAGAACAATACGGAACAGTATAGACATTCCTGCCAATCTGCGGGTCAGAATAATGGATAAAATAATACGGTGTGAAATCAAACAAAATTAATACAATAACCATAAGGTAAGTTTAACAAAAAACCGAAGAAAATCAAGCCCCATTATTAATCTCCCCATCCACTTATCTCCCCCTCCACTTACGAAGTGGAACTTGGAGTTAAGAAAGATGGGCAAAAAGTGATGAAATACCATATAGTTCCCGCTTCCACTTGCGAAGTGGCTGTGGTGCTTTATTCAAGTAGCAAGTGCTTAATCGCTGCAAGAAATTTCTGGTAATCCTTGCGACTCTCAACAAACTCCTTATACTCTTCAGGTTTAAGATTGATATAAGATGAGAAATTGCAAAGTCCATTCATTTCAGTATTAATGTACTCTCTATAAGAAGAATAATGCCAGTCTTCCGGATTCTCTACAAGACTATCTGAAACAGGATTCAAATGGATATATCTTGTTAGATGTAAAAGATACTCATCATTATCTACTAAAACACTCTTGAATCTACTCTGCCATAAAGGACCCTTGCGGTCATTCCTGATATTAAAATACCTTGTATAACTATCAAGCAAGGGTCTCAAAAAGTTAGTTATACCATTTTCCTTCAACTGTTTCAAAATTAGGTGAATATGAGTAGGCATAACACAATATGCAATAATCTCAACCAAACAGGGATTGGGTTTAATCTTTGTCTCATAGTAGATATCTTTGTCATCCAATTCCGCATAGTAAGAAAATTTCACCGGCGGTGATTCATGCTCATAAAATTGCATCATCTCAATGAACCTATCATACTCACGCTTACCCCGAAAGACCTTAAATCCAGCAATGCTTTTGGTAAAAACATGATAGACACAACCTTCAATCAAAGGCTCTTTTCTCATAACACCTCCAATTTTTTTCTTCCACTTGCGAAGTGGAACTCGGGGTCTTAAAAAATCAGCAAAAACCAAATGAAATATCAGCACTTTTCACTTCCACTTCGCAAGTGGAGGATGATGAAGATACAAAAGTCATTTTTAATGAAATTATGCAAGCCAATAGGCAGGAATGTAAGAAATATTGTTTTCCCTAAAATCGCCAAGATGTGCAATATACCCATTTTTGATATTGTATCGTTCCATAAAACTCATTAAACCACGATGAGGCCGGGCGTGGACTTTTGTTTCAATTGGTATTATTTTAGTATCTTTCGTATATACAAAATCAACTTCGGTTTTATCCTTAGTTCGCCAATAGAAAAGATTACTCAAATCCTTTTTTCTTTTTGTGATACCGGTAAAGACAGCATTTTCAAGAAGTATACCGACATCGGCTCGCGAAAGAGAAGAACTAAGGTCTCCAATGAGATAATTTCGCAAACCATTATCTAACCAATAAACTTTATTGGCTTTTCGCACTTCAACCCGTAAATTCTTAGAATAAGGTGGGAGCATAGATATCAAGAACGAATTTTTTAGAATAGATATGTAGTTTAATACAGTTGGCCTTGATATCCCCACTATCTTTGATAACTCAAATACATTTACTAAAGAACCTGTCTGATTCGCTAATATCCTTACTAAATTATTAAATTTTGTAACATCACCGAGGGTGAAGAGGCTTCTTATGTCCCGATATATGTAGGAACTCACAATTTCGCCTAAAATCTTTTCCTTTTTTTCGTAACTATATTCCAGTGTGACCCTGGGGTAGCCTCCAAAGACCAAGAATTCTGTAAAATATCTTATGTATTCGTCTTTATAAAATCGCGTTCGGTCACTCTTTTCTCCAAAGGGCTCTTCTGGTAAATTCTCAGCCAGGATTTTTCTGTCTTTAAAAATGAGAAACTCATAAAAACTCAAAGGATAGAGGGTAAAAATAAATTTCCTCCCAACAAGGGCGTCCTGGAATTTTATTTTGATACCCAATGCGGATGAACCTGTCGCAATAATTTTCAATTTGTCTGCATAGTGGTCAACAGCGAGTTTTATAAACTTTGTTGGATTTTTCATATAATGGATTTCGTCTAAAAAGACATAGTTCCTATTATGAAATGTAGCCCCCTGCGAAGAGAGATAATCAATGAGATTTTCTACGCCGTTTTCTACGATCTCAAGATATTTTGTTTCTTCTAAATCAAGATAAAAACACCGTTCTGGTATATTAATTTTCTCCATAATTAGTTTCATAAGCGTGGTCTTACCAACCTGCCGCGAGCCAAGGATTATAATGGCCTCGGCACCATCCAGATAAGCCATTATCTCTTTTCTCAATTCTCGGTCATAGACCATTTTTTCTGCCCTATATCAGGTATATTATACAAAAAAGTCGGTTAATTGTCAATATCTATTTTCAAAATATCGGAATTTATAGAAAATTCATCTTAACTTAGATTCGCGTCTAACGATATTAGCAAAACATAATTTTATAAGGTAGTTACAAACCGTCGGTTTTGCGCGTTTAACAATTTTGGTGCTCTTGTTAAGATTCATCGGGCTTTTTCTAATAATAGTCTGACAATTGCATATGGAATCATATAATTCAAAACCTTGGAGACCTGAGAACCCCTGAACCTTTTTCAACAATCTTCATAATGATTATGTACAGGGACTTAAAGATGTCAATCAACATTGTAGTAATCCGTTCGTCAATTCGGCAATTGCCGAATTGTAGAATTGGGAAATTGTGGGATGGCTAAAGTAATTCCGCCATTTACGAAGCACTCCTTTCCACTTGCGAAGTGGAGGGGGGTCTAAAAAAAATCAGCGAAAACACATTGAAATATCATCAGTTTTCCCTTCCACTTTCACTTCCACTTGCGAAGTGGAAGGGGATGTGGAAGGGGATTATCGTTGATTCTTTTGGGCTGTTTGATTAATCTATAAATCCATTCGGTGCCAGTCTTACGAAAAAAATAAGGGGCACGCCTAACCGTGCCCGCAATCGTATCCAGTGTCCCCCCAACCCCCTGACAGATATTTACATTCAACATCGGCAAATACCCCACAAGCCACTTCTCTCACACATAAATAAAAATAGGCACAAATATTCTAATCGAGGATTCTTTTTACGGCAGTTTCCAGCGTTGGTATGTCTTCTTTTATGGTCTTCCAAACTTCCTCAATATCCACTCCAAAATATTCGTGTATAATTATATTACGCATACCGATAATGCCCTGCCAATCAATATCTTTATATCTTTCTTTAACC
>CBFGJP010000009.1:0-49625 GCA_965649105.1 Caldifarciminota bacterium | reverse complement strand
GAAAATAAAAAAATATCAAACATTGCAATCATATTGCCGTTTGGAAAACCGGAAGATTATCAAGAATATGCGAATTTTGACACAATAACCAATATTGCCGTTCTGGACAAAAAGTTTAAGCAAACAGGTGTGCCAAATTTCAATCACATTGGTTATATCAAGGTTTCAAAAGAATATTATAAGACAGCAAAATATTTAATTGTCAAATACCCTCAATACTATCTCATTTCAGTTGCCAAGGCATTTTACGCATATCTGAAGTCCTGTTCTGACAGCACGATAATCAAAGGAAATAATCGTGCGATGATTCAACCATATATACATTTTTATGAATACTATCTGCTGGGCGGATTTCTAATAAAAGTCTGGCATAAGATATATACAAACCAATTCGGTCAGAAGGATACTATCTACATAAACCTTCTTTATATTTATCTTCCGGTAATTTATCTATGGGGATTTTTACTTTTATTTAAGGGCAAGGCTTTATTAAATATCTCTATGCCACAAAAAATCGTATTGTTTTTTATTATCTTTAACATTCTGTATGTAACAATCGTTGGTAATCTAACCGAAACCGGTGAAAATATGAGATTTCGCTTTTTGCTTTTACCGTATACTTATATACTTGCAGGAACATTAATTCAATATGTAATCAACAAAGTTTCTTATATACCACTTGAATAAATTCTGATATCATCGGGCACATGGAATCCAGTTGGTGAACCTTACCACCAGAAAATTTTTTTCTATATTCTCAATATCTTAATATTATGAAAGATTTAAAGCACATATTAAACTTTGAAAATTGGCAGGCAGAAGTATAAAGGGACGTGATGGAATATGAATTGACCAAAATCCACAAGATTAAAATCATCCTTTTTTAATAAGGGTTATATGTAGAAATATCAATCTAAAACATCCCTAGGGAATAGAAATAGTTCTTCTGGTTTTAGCGCTCCTCTTCCTTCAACTAAATCAATGAGTTTCCGTGCCTCACTTTTGAGCACCGGATAATCCGTGTTAAGATATTTCTCACCTATTTGGGCAAGATGATTTTTGAGTTCAGAAGTTTTTTCTTTACCATCCATCTTTTCATATATCTTGCATATAGTCTTTATTAAAATGGAAATGTATGGTTCTGCCTTCGCTATCTTTAATTCTTTCTCTACCCTATCCAAACCATATCTACCCAAAAATGAAATTCCTTCCATTGCTGCTATCTTAACAATGTAAGATGAGTCAGTGAGTAATTTAATCAAAACAGATAAACTGGTGGTATCTCTGATATTCTGGAATGCCTCAGCAACGCGCAAACGCATCCTTTCTTTTTTGTGATTGGAGTATTCAGAAATTACTGAGACAGCGAGGGTATCTTTCAGTTTACCGAGTGTATATATTAAAACACCAGCAATCTTATCTTCGGGTTTGTTTTCAAGCATCAATCTCAATGTATCCCTTGCCTTTGTGTATTCTAACTGCCCAAAGAGATATACACAGTTGCGAATGATTGTATCATTCTCAGAATGCAACCCTTGATATAGATAATATGCAGATGTATCCTTGAATGCCTTAAAGATTTCTTCAATTGCCCGCAGTTTAAGACCGTCAAATGTCCGCATCTCATTTTTAAAGATATATTCAACCGCCCTTTCTTTATATTCTTTTATCAGAATCCTTCTGCCAGTCCGTGCCTTGGGGATATCTGCCCTGACCTCCCATAATGAGCCATAATAGAATAATTTCGCCATCTTTGCAGAATCGCTCTGCATTGTATCAAGCTCAGAAAATGTGGTAATCGTATCTTCCCAGGGTTCTTTCTTTGGTTCCACCGCCTCAAGGTCCATACCCAATGCGTAGGTGCCTGATGTCCAGATATGATTATTTTTACCCTTATCTTTTTCTGCGTATCTATCATCACCCTGGAGATCAATGAATAATCCAATTCCGCCTGTACCCCTTGACCAATTTGCACCACCCTGGCTCATCCCTTCCCTTGAGCAATAATCGTCATTACCCCTTGTATCAATAAATATTCCTACAGAATTAGTCAAACCTATCCCCTGTCCACCAGATGCATAATATACATCATCACCATCTTTATCCAAAAAAACTCCCACTGCAACATCATGACCTTCACCCTGGGCAGGGCCAAATCTACTAAAATAATGGTCATCACCTTCTAAATCAAGAAACCCACCCACTGAAAGATGGATCCCGGCACCCTGTGCGTATTGCGCCGCAGAATATAAATCATTACCCTGCTCATCAAGGAGCATACCAAGTGCAAACCAATAGGAAGTTGCCTGCCCATAAACCTCGCTGATGTATTTATCGTTTCCGGTCAGATCACACAAAAATCCAATACCACCCGATGCGACATCACGCCAGCCAAAACCAAAACCCTGGGCAAATGAACGGAACTGGTCTGGGTCCAATGGCATATGAAGATATTTCCCACCTGCATAATACAAATCATCTCCATCTCTATCAAATAATAATCCATATCCCCAGGTACCGCCCATTGCCTGTGCCCAGGAATAGGCGTGATATACATCATCATCTTTATAGTCAACTAAAATTCCTGAACCAAAATTCCCTGCACCCTGTGTGAAGTATCCAGCACGATAATTATCAAAACCATCTTCATCAATCAACATACCAATCCCGAACAATCCTGCTCCCTGACTTATATGAAATCCAGTATATGTGTCATTACCTGAAACATCCCATAGTATTCCTGCACCAAATAGTCCTGCGCCCTGATTTACAAGTTTATTAGAATTTCTGTAAACATCATCGCCTGAAATATCTACTACAAAACCCACCGGTGTGTAAAGTTCACCGATTGCACCTGCACACCTGCCAAGATATGTATCATTGCCACCCAGATCAATAATTACCGCAAAATCATTATAATAAATATTATCATCAATCCCTCCTATGACACCTTTGTAACCACCAGGCAAATCAAATACTTCATAGACCAAACCCTTTACTCCTTCTACTTCTTTATAAGGCAGATTCTCTTTTCTGGATAACCCTTCTGAGATTGTTTTAACCTTTTCAATCCCCTGTGCAAGTATAAAACCTGCTTTGTGCAATTCATTGATGTCTATTTTTTTAGAGATATTCAATAATCGTAGCATCTCAAGGGTGGTCCCTGTATCACATTCAGTGCCGAATTCTTTATGCAATGCACCTGCATATCCACGTTCAAGTGAATCTGCCTCATCAGCCCAGAGTGAAGGGGCAGTATAAATGAGGCTGTTTTTTTCTTCAGGTGTAAGATTAACAAATGCCTTATCAAGATGTTCTTTGGTCATTTTATATATCTCATTTATTAAAGGGATTAAATTGTTTTCCTTAAATTTTTTTCTCTTAAGAACTTTTCCCGTAATCTCCTGTACACAAAAATTAACATAATCTGATAACGATTGTGCATCCTTTATTCTCCTTGCAGAATATAGAATATAATCGGGAACAGAGAGCGGATTGTCCATAAGTTTTCTCACCAAATCAAGGCGAAAACTATCCTCTATCCAGTGTTTATCATAGTCTAAATCAATTTTTGAAAGATTTAATAAACTCAAACCTTCATAGATATATTGCTGTTCAACCTGCCATGAAGTATCGGGTTGTAGCCAGGGAAAAACTGAAAATATAACAAATGCTATCATATAGCCTCCTTTTGCCCTTTATCCCCTTTCTGCCCTTTGCCTTCTTTAGTCTTTTTCCGCATTTTTGCCTTCTTATTTAAATGTCGATATCCAGTCACCAATGAAATGGGTTAGAATTATAACAATAACCGCAATCAAAAAATGTTCGCCCACAATAGACCAGGGATTCGTCTCTTGCTCTTTACCCATCATAAAACTAAAAAGAGAAATCAGAAATAAACCCCATATCACACTCACAATGATTGCTGCTGTCAGCGGGAAAATCAAAACCGGAACAAGGAATGTGAGGGCAAATAAGAATTTGGCAAAAAATGTCATTATCGTTGATTCCCATATCTCTTTTGCTGTATGTTTATTCTCCGATTCTTCAGAGATATGGATACCTAATGCATCCGAAAATGCATCAGCAATTGCAATTGTCAGAATACCACCAATAACGACAATTTTTGAATGGGTTCCGGAATGGAGCCCAACCATCAAGCCAAGGGTTGTGATGATCCCAGATGTTGAACCGAAACTAAATCCGGTTTTTAAAGAATGTTTAAGCACAAAAACCCCTTTCAATCTGCATAACCAGCCTTAGAAACTGCAAGGTTAAAGCCTTGCCCTACGAGATTAGTTGCCACTTCATTCATATATCTATCCCGAATAATTTACGCATCATAAGTCCGATCAGAAAATTTATAACCGCTACACCAAGACTAATCCCTGCCATCTCAAAAAATCTACTTCTGAATTTTAATTCCTTTGCCACTGCAACATAGTAATTGAAAATGATTATGAGCAACAGGACCGTCGCAACAGTTATACCAAGACATACAAAGATATTATTGATAAGAAAATAAGGTAGAACAAGAATAACAATTGTTCCAATATAAGCAAAACCGGTGTATAAACCCGCCTTGATTGGCACTTTTTCTGAATTTTCTTCCTTTGCAGAAAGGTAAGATGATGCACCCATTGATAAAGAACCTGCTATTCCCGTTATCAAACCGACAATTCCAACAATCTGCGATTTTTGTAGTGCCAGGGAAAAACCAACAAGGGCACCGCTGATTTCTACCAAGGCATCATTCAAACCAAGAACTACAGAGCTTACATATTTCAAACGCTCTTCCTGGATTAAACTGACCAATTTATTCTCATGACTATTTTCGTCTTTGATTATATTATCAATCTCTGGTGCCACAACCCTTATCTCATCGTAGGTTTTCTGGGCAAGATCTTCGCCCTTTTCCATCAGTTTGAGTCCAAAATTCAAACCAAAAATCTTTGACACCCAGAAATAAAAGAAGATCTTCAATTTATCGGGCTTTACTTCTTTCTTTGTCAGGGATTTAAAAAATTGATAATGTTTTAATTCCTCATCTGAAATCTTATGGAGAATCTTCTTCTGACCTTCATCTTTCACAAATTTAGCAAGTTCCTTGTAGATATGATGTTCAGTCAGTTCTGCTTTCTGACTTCTTAAGATTTTTTCTTTTAGTTGTCCGGCTATTTCAGTCATAACAAATCCTGTTTGGAAGCAACAAACGAATTACCTCAACCATAAGAAATTATACTGAATATTTTATATTTTTCAAGAAAGAAAAAAATATTGATAATAAAGGGGGAGTATTAGGAATACGAGTTTATATTCATATTCTCTTGCCCCTTGTGGGAGAGAACAAGCGTAAGGAGAAATAAATGAATTATATCAGAGTTAAGGCGTAAGCCTTTTCTACCCTTTCAATTCCGATGTGCAATTTGGACAACGCACCGCTTTTATGGGAATTGCTGTGAAACAGTAAGGACATTCCTTGGTTGTTGGCAGCGGTGGTGCCTGAGGTTTGGGTGCGGTCCAGCGATTCACCTGTTTAATCATCAGAAATAATGCAAAGGCAACAATTATAAAATTTATTACCGTATTCAAAAACAATCCGTAGTTTATTGTTGGGACTCCTGCCTTTTTTGCCTCAGCAAGACTTGCAAATGGCTGGCCTGAAGGATTTATAAACAGATTTGAAAAGTCTACCTTATGCAGAAGCAATCCAATGGGCGGCATAATAATGTCATTCACCAATGAGTTGACGATCGCCCCGAACGCACCCCCCATAATAAAGCCCACTGCGAGGTCAATCACATTACCCCGCATTGCGAATTTTTTGAATTCAGAGAACATAATACCTCCTTGAAAATTTTATTTTATAAAAGGGGGAGGTATTAAACCTCCCCTTTTGTAACATACAATTAGAATTTATTTAATGATGACAAATTCAACCCGACGATTCTTCGCCATATTTTCAGGTGTATTATTTGGCGCCACTGGTTTTGATTCACCGTATCCCTTAGGAATTAAACGATTCGCATCAAGATTGTGATTGGTTACGAGATAGTCCTTCACTGCCTGTGCGCGGTCCTGGGAGAGTTTCAAATTGTAACTATCAGAACCTCTGCTATCGGTGTGACCCTGAACTTCAATAGTTGTGGTCGCATTTCCTGCAAAGATCTTGGCGATTGTCTTCGCAGCATCGTCAAGGACTGGATACGATTCAGGTTTTATCTCGGATTTTGCCGTTTCAAAATAAACCTCGGGCAATACAATCTTAAATTCCTTTTTCACAAGTGCAATTTCCAACTCCAGTTTTTTGCCCGCTTCGATTGTTATTGTCCTCTCATAAGGTAAAAAGTTTTCATCGGTGACACTTGCCTTTATAGTATATGTGCCTGCCTTTAATGTCTTGGTCATTGAAGATGTTGTTTCTTCTATAACATCACCGATGGTAACTTTAGCAACCATTGGCTGACGGGTTGATAAATCAATTACATTAATTGTCAATTCACCTTCTGTCGGTATCGGCCTCAATCTCAAATTCAAAGGTATTTTTTCTCCTGCGCTCACCAGCAATTCAATTGACTCATCATAAAACCCTTCAAGTGATGCGACAATGCGATAATTACCAGGCTCAACATCTTTGAATTCAAATTGGCCAAGAACACTGGATATACTTGTTTTTACAAGTGAGCCATCCTTGTAAAATGATACATTCGCGCATAACGGATCGTCTGTTTTATCATTTACAACCGTCCCAGCAATAATTGCCAGTTTGGGACTTTCGGGTTTGAAATCAACACAATAAGAGAATCCTGCAATCACTGCCCAGGGTGGTGCCACACCCCAGCCAGTGGTAACATTTGTGCTGTCGGTCAATGCGGTTGGAAATGCACGGTCATTCAATCCTTCCCAGGCACGAACATCAAATGCGAGATTCAAACTGAATCTACCAGGTCGGAAACTGATACCCGGGGTATAATAAACCTCATTTGCTCCGAAGATCTGGTCATCATCAATAAAGGTAAAAAACTGGTCTTCACCAGAATAATCAATGCCGCCCACCTCAATGAATGGAACAACTTTTCCAAGGTTCCAGCTCAATGCCGCACGATATATGGTGTAATTATTGCGCCAGCCCATTTCATCATCATTCTTATTTCTATCAATATATCCACCATTCAGATCGAGTGTCATCAACTTGGATTTCATAGAGATACCCATAACCACACCATAATCAATCGCCCCGCTGGAGAAATAACGGAATACACCACCATCATTACCATAGGCCTCACCGAAAATAGGATAGTTTTTCTGCGTCAGTGTGGTGCTCCGGTCTGAACCAGTTGGTAATGAAAGCACCGGTCCGATTGCCCAGGCAAATTTTTCATTACCAAGACTGAGTTTCAAGCCGAATTTGGTATCACCCCAGCCCAAACTTGCTCGATTGTAGTCACTATCAGTATAATTTACACCGTCGCCATGTAATGAAGTTGCGATATTGAGTGCCAAATTATCAGTGATTGCATAACCGAGTCCAAAGAACATATCACCACCACCGTGGACCGCTTCGCCTGCTGGCTCACCGATAATAGCCACATCCCTTGTCTCGGTGAAGTAACGTGCGAACCAACCGATATGGAAATGTCCGGCACCACCATTCCAGGCTGATTCGGTACGAAACAGCCCATATACACCCTGATTATTAGAATACCCAATGCACAGAGCAGCAGCAACGAATAGCGCTATAATAGTACGTCTCATAAAACCTCCTTTCATTTATAGCACTTATTTAATTATAGTTAAAATTATTATAAAGTCAAATGGTCATTTCAGACTTGAGTTTTATTGTCTTCTACAAAATCCACTTAATTGATAATATTTATTATTAATAGAAGCCTAACCTTCTCTTTTCTTTATAGATTTCCGGGAGTAATCTACGAAATCTTTCTTTTGTTGTCAAAATCCAGTCCTGAAAATGTTCTTCCATTCTTTCTTTTGTCCAGCGGTGTTTATTCAAATCTTTTGCATCAAAATAAAATCCATTTTCAACTGCCTTTGCCGGCGTCAAACATACCGGGCAGCGATATAAATCACCTTTTATACTCTGGAAAATATCACAAAAATCAACCGGACAGTATTTTGATGTAAGTGAAACAAAAGGCTCTGCCTTGAATTCAAACAACCTATTGATTCCATTTTCCATCTTCCTGATACCATCTTCCAGTAATACCTCTCCTTGCCCAGCACCATAGATAAAGAAACTGTTAACAACCCGGCAACCAAACGCCAGCAAGAAAATATTCATAAGCGGCAACTGGAATTGGTTCCAGTCTATTGGTGAGGCAATACCAATGCTCAATGCGGGCCATTCGGGTTTGTTTTTAATTAACGGATAGAGACATAGAAACCTATCCAGAAATAATTTCAATTTGCCGGGAATCGTTAGCACATATGTGGGTGCAAATAAGATCAAACCATCTGCATTTATTATCTTCTCCGCCACTCTATAAAGGTCATCATCTATCTTACATCTGATGTTTTTAAATACACAGGACATACAACCCTGACACTGTTTTATCTCATATTCCTTCAAATATATAAGAGTTATGCCTATGCCTTTTTCCTTCAAGTATCTGTCCGTATATCTTGCAAGAAGGTCACAATTACCATTTTTTCGTTCCGATGCTACCAGAACTGAAATCTTCACTTTTCCTTCCTCACTGCATAAAAAAATGGATGAAAACAGTAATATTTGCCATCTGCTCAATCAAAGATAATTCAAACCATCTACCATAAGCAAGATTCTTGTGTTGATAGATCATCAAATAATTAAGCGTCCTTTATGTTTTTGGTTCAACAACCTTTCCAATAAAGAGAATGTTCCCCGTGTTTTTCTCCTGTATCAAAAAGATGAATGGATGGTCCGCACGGAATACCGGTATGCGTGGTCCCACGGATGTAATTCCCACAACAACACCGGTAGCACCTGCTGCCTCGGTGCCTTCTTCATTGACATCAACATACGCCTGATGCACTACCGAGCGAATGTATAAATTCTTTGTTCCATCTATTCCCGAAAAATCACAGTGTGGAGAAAACGCATTAGGCATTCCAAGTTGTGACAAATTTGTTGTAAGGACATATCTCGTTGTGAAAGTGAATTTAGGCAGATATACTTCAATCCTCGTCTCAGATAGGAATTTTTTCCATTCTTCAAATTTTTCTACAGTCAATTCTTTTTCAATCGTTTCCAAATCATTCTTGCGTGGGAGTAATATGACCATTGACAAATCATTCCCTTCATAAGGCAATTCAAGGATCTGAAGTTCATCGGTCTCAGCATAATTGAACCGCGCATCAGGGTCAATTCGTTTCATCATTGGCACTCTTATTGCCCTTGTTTCAGTAACCCAGAAGTCCTCTTCCGCTGTCAAAGACTTATCAAACTGCTTTACCCACTGCCCTTTGAAGTATATTGCGTTCGTAATCACTAATCTTGATTGTTGATCAATTGAACCAGGTGGAAAAATGTCTTTTATTTTCTGATTGGTCTTATCTTCCACCCATGTGTTTATTATCTGGCGTGTTGCCTCTGTCTGTCCAATAAAATCTACATTCCGAGCGTAACCGTCATAATATTTCTGAATCGTCTTTAGATATTCTGGTAAGAATGGATAATCTTTTTGAATCCATAAGGCATTGGCAATGTGTAATTTATATTTCGCATTCTTTTTATTAATCTGTTTATAAAGTGAAAGAAAAGATTCTCGACGGATTTTCTCATCCAGGGGAAACTTGAATACTTCATACATTTCACCTTGAACCCAGCCCTTTGCACCTTCAAAGACCATTCCCATCGCCATTGTAATACTGAATGGCGAATAAAAGATATTCCCAGTTTCGTTTTCAGTTAAATTCTTATAAAGATTTATACAGAAACGATTATTACCCTGAACTATCTCATCAAATTTTTGTGGCACCTCAGCCCTACCACCCATACCATATAAGAATGTAAAAAATATTAAACCGACCAGGCAATCCTTCATAATACCTCCTCATTATCATTTTATTATCCATATTTTTAAAATAAAGTCAACGGGTAAAAAAGATAAAAGTTCCAAATTAAAAACCCAAGCCTTTCCATACATTCCAGATTCAATCAAGGGGTGATTTACTGTTACGCTTAAATACTCAATGTTATGGTGAAAATGGTGCCCTTTTCTTTACTACTTTCAACAGATATAATTCCATTATGTTCTTGAATTATCTTGTGGGCGATAAAAAGTCCAAGACCGGTTCCGCCTTTTTTCGTTGTAAAATATGGCTCAAAAATTTTATCAAGGGCAGAAGGTGGTATACCCGGTCCGTTGTCATATATCTTGATTACAACATACGCATCTTGTTTTTTTAAGGAGATGCCAAACTGGGATTCACCTCTGGGTGTAGTGGATAATGCATCAATTGCATTGATAAGCAAATTCATTAAGGCGCGTCTTATATCATCCATATTCCCATTAATAATAACTCCTTTTTCTATATCCATATTGAATTTAATATTTTTCTGTTTTGCCTGCTCATTTATTAAAACGCCCATATCTTCAATCAATTGGCTTAAGTCAAATTCTTGTTTTTCCTTTATCTGTGGCCTTACCAGACTTAAAAAATCATTGAGTATTCTTGCCACTGCATCAATTTCTTTGATTATTGCCAAAACAAGTTGATTATAGGGTTCGCCCTGTGAGGGAAATTCTCGTTGCAAACGTTGGGCGGCAATCGCTAGACCATTTAATGGATTTTTTATCTCATGGGCAAAATTTGCTACAAGATTCCCCAGAAAACTCAATCTTTCTTTTTCTTTTTGCTCTTTTTCTTTTTTCCGCATTTCTGAAACATCGTGCAGTATTGAAATCGTGCCCGCAAATTTTCTTTTATTACCATACAATGGGTATGTTGCATATCTTATAATCTTCTGAAAAATCTCCTTTTCTTCCTCAACAAAATTATTTGTTTCTTTAACGATATTTAGCGAGAATGGGTCTTCTTTAAAGACTACATTATATTGTTCATTTAGTAACGCCGACTCTTGCATACTCGTAATTTTACCGAACATTTTATTAGCACCCTTGACTCTTCCCTTATCATCCACGAATAAAACTCCCTCATCAATAGCACCAAATATATGGGAAAAAAATTGTTCACGCATCTGATAATCCTGATGTTTGATGAAAATCGTAAACACGGCAATACCAACGCCAAGTAAGATTACAAATAAAAGCCCTAACTGAATATAGGTGCTAGTAAGATATTGATAATAATTATCAAGATTCATGCCGATGCGCAGAAGACCAATAATTTCTTTCTCAACTATAAATGGAGTAACAATCTCTAGCACCTTTTTGTTTTCAAAATTTGTTATTCGTGATATTTCTTTTCCATTTTTAAATGCCTTCAGTAACAGTGAATCGTTCTGGATCCTGGGCATTATCTTGACATTTGGTGTAGCAAAAATAATCCCCTGTAAATCTTGAAGCACTACATAATTTATAATCGGGTTTGTTGCCATCTGATTGAGAATCTTACCAATGCCATAATCCTGGCTGAATTTTTTTATCTCTTCCGCCGACAATTCCATCTGAAAAACATACCTTTCTGTCTTATAAATAAAACGAATAAATTTTTCGTTAAAAAAAGTAAAATAATAAAATTTAATTTTATCACCTTTACGAAAATTTTCAGTATCAATTGCATAGGGATTACCGGATTTTATTAAAACCTTTTCATCGGTTAGGTCATAAACCAGGACCGAACTCAAATTAAAATTCTGTCGCAATTTATCAAGATTTTCTTTTGTAAACCCTGTTTCATTGAGGTAATTGACTATACTGAACAGATTATCGGTGATTTTATCCTCAAATTCTGCCTCGGCAAAGATAGAGTTTTCCTGGGCAAGTGCTATCAGTGTTAAAAATGAACGGGCTTCGTCTTTGAAGAAAGAAAGCATAGCGCGTTGATTATTTATTATACTGAAAATTAAAAATATGCCCAATAAAAAGAGCAGAATAAATGCCATTAATAAGTATTTTTTAGTAATCATAAAATGCCCATAACTGCGTTACCAATTTCTGTTGCATGGAAATTTATTCTTTCAAGGTCGCTTAATATATCAAGATGAATAGTTGAAGTTTCAAGACTCTCTTTCAGTCCACGGTGTAATCTCTCAATATGTTTTATCTCAAAATCCTTTGCAATTTTTAATCCTGTATTGCGTCTTGAGACAACCTCTTGAGCAAGTTTTCGGTCACGTGTTGCCAGGCTGGAAATTGCCATTCTCAAAGTATCAAGAACAAATTTGTGAAATTCTTTAATTTGGGCTATCCCCTCCTGTGAAAATTCCATCCCGCCATCTATTTGTTTTTTTGCATAATCCATCAAATTTTTTGAAATCGTATCGCCAATATGTTCCAGTTCCGAAGTAATTGTGAGCAAACCGATCTGTATTTTCTTATGTTCTCGGTCCATCTCTTCAGGATTCAATTTGGAAAGATAGGGAGTTATTAATTCTTCAACTTGATCAATCTCATCATCTGCCTGAATAATTGTTTTTCTTAAGACAATGTCCCTTTTTTCAAAGACCTTTATTGAATCCTCAAGCATCTTTACTGTCTTATAGCCCATATCCATAATTTCCTTCATTGCCTGACCAATGGCGATTGAAGGAGTATCAAGAAATGCTTGATCAAGTTTTTTGCTCTTTAAAATTTCATGCTTCGTTTCAATAACAAGATGATTTAGTAATTTACTATATGGCACGAGCACAGGCAGAAAAACGAGCGCAATAAAAATATTAAAAATCGTATGAAAATTCGCAATCTGCCTTGCACCATTTCCAACGAAAGATATAAATCCAAAGTAATCAATTAATAATACAAAAATTATGGCTCCAACCAATTTGAAAATTAAATTTCCCAGGGCAATCCTTCTTGCATTGACTGAATCTGCAATAAGAATGGGGAATATCGTGGCTCCGAGATTTGCGCCCAACACTAAATTAAATGCAGAAATAGCTGATATTGTAGATTCAAATACAAGAATAAGAACCAAACCGATCACCGCTGTGCTTGAACGGAATATAAACGAAATTAATACACCAATCAAAATCGCAAATATTGGAGCACTATTTAAATATTCAATTGATTTGGCAAACTCTGACAGATATTTTACATTTACAATGCCGGTAGAAATAATCTTTAGAGAAAAGAATAACAAACCGATACCAAATATAAACTGAGCAAGATTTCGGAGATTCGGGAATAATATTCGCAAAAACACACCAGCGGTAATGATCAAAAGGGCATAATTCATAATATTGAAGGCTAAAATTTGAATTGTTATTGTCGCACCAATATTAGCACCAAGCATAACTACAAGTCCAGAAATCACCGGTACCGCACCTGCTGAGGCAAACTTTATCAACAATGAAGCAGTTGCAGTACAAGAGCCAAAGATAATTGTTACAAAAAAGCCACTCATTAACGCGGTCAGGCGACGATTTGTAAGATTGAATAACAAATCTCTGGTTTTAGCACCGAGTCCCCGAATCAATCCTTTACTCCCGTAACTCAGGGCAAATATAAAAAGTGCCAGACCACCGATCACCGAAATTACCATCACCAAAGCCCAGTCTTGTTCCACACCCGTAAAATGGAATATAAGGACATCGTTATTGTTTCTGGCAAGAATATAGTAATCACCATGTCCATTTCCAAGTTTTATAAAAGTCTTGGCAAAACCATCCTTATCAGTGTATGTCGTCTCAGGTTGTATAATCGCAAATTTATTTGCAAGATTGTTCTCCAAAGGTTCCTTAAGAACCGAAAAGAAGACTTTAACATTCTCAACACCCTTATTTTTTTCATCAACAACTCTCACTATGACCGGTTTTTTCAAAAACTGATTTACAGTACCGATCTGCTGGTCACCTGAAATATCGTTACCCAATGGGTCCTGCGCTTTCAGCAGTATACAGAAAAACCATAAAAAAATTTGTCCACTAATCATTATCTTAATATTAATCATTCAACGAAGAATGTCAATAAAGCATTTTAACTTCTTGCCGGGTATTCACTTGTGTGGCGGGATGCCAATACATTATATTTTGATATACAAATAGATTGACATATTTATATGGATAACTATAATTTCCAATGGATTTTAAATTTGAAAAATATAAAAAGTTTTTGCCCTGGATTTTGATAACAATCGGTGCCGTTTTTCGTCTCGCACAATATCTCTTTAATCGTTCATTGACTGAAGGTGAAGCCCCACTGGCAATGAATATCATAGAACGCTCTTATCAAACATTGATTAAACCTCTTGATTATGTTCAGGCAGCACCGATCGGTTTTCTTTATATAGAAAAATTGTGCGTGAATATTTTTGGCAATAATGAATATGCCTTAAGAATCTTTCCACTGTTTGCTGGCATTTTAGCCCTTTTCCTTTTTTACAAAATTTTAAAAATAATTGGCGACTATAAAATCACTCTTTGGGGTCTTACTTTTTTTGTTTTAAATGATTATTTAATCTATTTTTCTTCAGAAGTAAAACCATATTCAAGCGATGTATTCTTTTCTCTATTGCTAATCTTTCTTCTATTAATAACAATTAGAGATAACCTGAAGATTTCAACAATGATAATCTATGAAATTGTTGGTGCTATTACTATCTGGTTTTCTTTCCCCGCAATATTTGTTTTATCTGGCACTGGTATTGTTCTGTTAATCCACATAATAGAAAATAAAGATTATAAAGCGCTATTGATAATCATAATTGTTGGCATAATTGCGTTTTTAAGTCTTATCTCAAATTATTTTCTTTGTCTCCGTCACTATACAGAACATAAAGAACTACTTGAATTCTGGCAGAAGAATTTTATCCCATTTCCACCAATGTCATTGGCGGATCTGTACCAAATAATTTATCTGCTAATCCGTATCTTTAAAAACCCCGGTGGTTTTTCTATCTACAATATCTTGTTTGCATTATTATTTTTCATAATTGGTATTTCTTATCTTTTCCGGAACAAAAAAACCTTTTCGATAATATTTATAATGCCTATTGTTATTACAATCCTCTTTTCTATATTTAGACTGTATCCATTTGAAGGTCGGGTTATACTATTTATCGCACCAATTTTGTCAATTTTTGTGAGTGCAGGTATTGCGTTAATTTACAGCATATTGAAAAAGGACTCAAAACTGATTGCGTCATCAGCCGTCTTGATTATATTCATTAATCCGACTTTGAACGCCTGTTATCACCTCATCAGACCCCGTGCACCCGAAGAGCTGAGACCGGTACTGGAATTTCTTCTAAAGAACAGGAAAGAAGAAGATAGAATTTACATCTATTATGGTGCAGTAAATGCATTAAAATATTATCAAACCAGATTTTTGGTTTTTCCTAAAGATTACATATTGGGCATTGAATCGCGCGATGACTGGACTGGATATTACCGGGACATCGAAAGATTAAAGGGGAATAAAAGAGTCTGGTTTATATTTTCACACATTGCTACACATCTAGGCGGAAATGAAGAGAAACTCTTTTTGAGTTATTTAAATCTGATCGGTAATCAAATTATCTCATTTACCACATCAGGTGCCTCGGCATATCTTTATGATTTAAGTAAATAGGCTTTAATTCTACATTCAACCTTGACATTTAGACTAAAATGAATAGAATAACCTATGATTGAAAGATTGAACAAAGGAATAGTTGGGGCAATCATTGCCGGGGTAATTGGAATATTTTTAGCCACGGTTGGCTTCTGGCGCACATTATTAATACTGTTTTTAATCGTTATTGGGTTTTTAATCGGGACATACTGGGAGATTAGAAAAAAGAACGACACCTTTTAGAATATTGAAAAAGGTTGGGGAATAAAGGTTAGTATTAATATAAGCAATGCAATCAATGCGTAAATTTTTTCTTTCGTGGAAAGGGGTGTTAATGCATCCTGTATTAAAGGCTCGCGGCGTGTAAGTATAAAAGCAAGCAAACCCCATATTATCCAGCCCTGCCAGAGAATACCAAATCCAATAAGGGCAATAATCACCGGTAAATAAAGTTTTTTCTGATTTTTCAATAATACACTGTAAGCAATATGTCCGCCATCAAGTTGGCCAATCGGCATTAGATTCATTGATGTAACAAGAAATCCTATCCAACCGGCAAATGCCATTGGATGTAAGAATATATCCATGCCTTCAGGTATTGAAGGATGGATAATCCTCCCCAGGATGAAAAACAATAACGAATCACCCAACTTGAGATAATTTCCAACTGCCGGTGCTTCTTTCACTTCCGAAAGTATAATACCGATTATTGAAACAAGCAGCGCAACAATAAATCCTGATAACGGTCCTGCCATACCAATTCTAAGTAATGCCTTTCTTGAAGGCACGATTGACTTCATCCTGATGATTGCACCGAAAGTGCCAAGAAAATGAAAGGGTACCGGGATAAAATATGGTAAACTCGTAACCAACCCATATCGCCTTGAAACAAAATAATGTCCAAGTTCATGGCAGGTTAGTATCGCCATAATGGAGAATGAAAAAGGGATACCTAAAAAAATATCTGAAAAATTTGTCAGGGGATTACCACCACTATTGAACGAACCAGCAAGTAGTGTAGTAAAAATTGTTGCTATAAATAATAATACATTCAACCATATCTTCGGTTTATCAACAATTTTAGGGAAAATACCAAAGGTGATCTTATGATATTCCCCCTCCTGGTTGAAAAGAGGAACGCAATCATACTGTGCACAAAAATCTTTTATTTCTTTGATCTTCTGCTCAATCGGCTCATGTATTCGTCCATAAAATACATTAAACTGGACACCCTGAACCGAATCCACGATAGACATTTTTTGCTTAAGAAATATCAATATCTCTTCGTTCATAACTATTCTTCTCCTTTTCTATTTTTCAAATGTATCAAAATTGTCAATATATCAACAGGACCTATCCCTTGGATCCTTGATGCCTGGTCAAGATTCTTGGGTCTGGTTTCATTAAGTTTGCTCTTTGCTTCATTTGATAAACCTTTGACCGTATTAAAGTCAAAACCTTCAGGTATTTCAACATTCTCCATTTTTTTTAGTCTTTCAATCATTTCTTGCTCCCGTTTTATATAACCCTCATATTTAACTTCAATCTCAATTCTAAAACCAATTCTTTCCGGCAACTGTTCATTAATAAAATTCTTGATATCATCCCAGTGAATATCAGGCCTTTTTAAAATTTGCAAAAGGCTTACGCCACCACTGTCTATCGGAATCGGATTTTCATTTTTAGAAATCAAGACCGAATTAATTATCTCTGGTTTTATATTTGTTTCTCTTAGATTCTCAATTGTGGTATCAATCGCTTTACGCTCATTCATAATACATTCATAATTCCCAATATTTACAAGTCCAAAATCAACTCCGTAATGCATCAGTCTATCATAAACATTATCTATTCTCAATATCAATCTATGTTCAGCGAGCGATGTGAACATTCGATAAGGCTCCAAGGTATTCTTTGTAACAAGGTCATCAATCAACACTCCAATATATGCTTCATATCTTTTTAAAACAAAAGGTGCTTTATTTTGCAATCTCAAAACTGCATTTATTCCTGCAACAAATCCCTGTGCTGCCGCCTCTTCATATCCCGATGTACCATTTATCTGACCGGCGCAATAAAGATTCCTGACTAACTTTGTTTCAAGTGTCGGATATAATTGAATAGGATAAACAAAGTCATATTCCACTGCATAACCAGGTCTGGTAATTATCGCATTCTCAAGTCCATTTATTGAATGAAGAATATCAGTCTGAACATCATAGGGCAGCGATGTTGATAGACCGTTAAGATAATATTCACCTGATTCATATCCTTCTGGTTCAACAAAAACAATATGGGAGCTACGGTCTGAAAATCTAACAACCTTTGTCTCTATTGAAGGGCAGTACCGTGGTCCTATCCCGATAATCCTTCCGGTATAGAGCGGAGAGCGATCAAGATTTTTATTTATAATTTTATGGGTCTCTTCATTGGTTCTTGTTATGTAACAGGGCAATTGTTTTATCCTTATTTCCGATGTTCGATAAGAATAAGGTTCAATCAGTTCTTCACCGTTCTGGATATCCATCTTTGATATATCAACTGAATGTTTTGCCACCCTTGGAGATGTCCCGGTCTTCAACCTGCCAAGATTAAAACCAATATTTTTTAATGATTCACTCAATTTACTGGATTTCGGCTCTCCCAACCTCCCCCCCTGATAGGTTTCAAGCCCTATATGCATCAAGCCATTTAAGAATGTTCCTGTTGTGAGAATAACCGCCCGGCCAAGATATTCATTTCCAATGCCTGTCCTGACCCCTAAAATCTCTCCCTTTTCCAATAGAATATCAGTTGCTTCCTCCTGTTTTATTGTAAGATTCTTTTGATTTACAAGGGTCTTAGAGGCTTCCTCTTTATACCTTGTGCGGTCATTCTGAGTTCTCGGCGACCATACTGCCGGTCCTTTTGAACGATTAAGCATCCGGAACTGAACAGCAGTCTTATCAGCCAGATAACCAATTTCTCCACCAAGTGCATCAATCTCTTTTACAAGGTTACCTTTGGCAAGGCCACCGATTGATGGATTGCAGGACATTTGTCCGATATTATCAATATTCAAGGTCAAAAGCAAGGTGTTAAAACCACTGCGGGCAGAAACGAGGGATGCCTCAATACCCGCATGCCCACCCCCTACAATAATAATATCAAATCTCTCGGTATAAGCCACATATAATAATAAGGATATTCAGAGAAAAATCAATGGGCTTTATTCAGGATGAAACTTTTTTACAAATTTTGCGTATTACTTATTGATGAGGCACGAAGAGATAGAGAAACTTATCCATAAAAGACTGGATAAAGAAATAACTGAGGAAGAAGAAGGGAAACTCTTTGAACATTTAGAAAAATGCCCCCAATGCAGAGAATTCTATCTTGAAATGGAAAACCTTAAACAAGAAATCTTCAACTTGACCGAATTCTTCCCAGCGATTGATTTCAATATCCGTGTTATTTCAGCAATAAAGGTCAAAAAGCATAAACCCTGGTATCGGATTGTACCGATATTCGGTAGTTTATACTTAGCCGGTCTCGTCATCTTTTTATTTACCCAGATTCCCAATTATCTATTTTCAAAACTGCTTCTTAAATTACCCATGCTCGTTCAGATATTTGAAAAAATTAGTTCCATAGGGAATGGCTTATTTGTCCTTACCTCATCATTTTTAAAAATCAACCAGTTTTCCATTTTTATTGGATTTTTGTTTAGTTTGTTTATTTTTTATGGATTCGGGAAAATAGTGAAAAAAAAGGAGGTATTATGAAGACTCCAAATATTGGTGTTATCTTTTTTCTAATCCTTGCATTTATTATCCCGCTCAATGGGCTGGTGTTCAAAAGTGGCAATGAAATAATCATAGGTCCTGATGAGGTTATTGACGACGACTTGATTGCGGCTGGAAGAATCGTAAAAATTGAAGGCAAGGTAAATGGTGATGTATTTGCCTTCGCCCAGGAAGTAATTATCAGCGGTATGATAAATGGTTCTGTCTATACTGGTGGTTCTGAAATAAAATTTAAAGCAAAGGATTGCCGGAGTCTATGGACATTCTGTGGTTTCCTTGGGGCAGATGGGAATATTGAAAATAATCTTTTGTTCTTCGGTGGGGAGCTCAGAACTGAAAAAACTAATTTAGTTAAAAAAGACTTACTCGCATTTGGTAGAGAAATAAATATTGATGGTGAAATCCATGGTAGAATAAAAGGCAATATGGGAAGTTTTAATTTAAATGGTAAAATTGGTAGTGCAAATATAGAGGCAAATAGCGTCAATATCAAATCAGGTTCAACTGTGACGGGCGACCTGTCAATAAAAAGCAGGCAGGAACCCAATATTGAACCTGATGCAAAGATTTTAGGCAAGACCGATTACCAAAAGGTTGAAGGGAAAGAGTCAAAGCAAAAGAAAGGTGGGCTCGTCAGGACCATAAAAACTATCTTTTTCATCAGCAGGGTTGTCATCGGAATAATATTAATTGCCCTTTTTAAACCACTTATTGTTAAAACAAATGAAATCTTAAAAAATGCCACCTGGAAATCCCTGGGATTTGGCTTCCTCACAATCATAGTTATCCCTGTTTTAATGGTGATAACATTGATCACCATAATCGGAATCCCTGTGTCAATCTTCTGTCTCTTTCTCTTTTTGACCCTTGCCTATTTATCAGGCATAGTATTCGCGACGGGATTTGGTGAGTTTCTTATCAAATTGATAAAAAAAGAAGGAACTATTTCACCATTTATCTCATTCCTAGTTGGCATAATAATCATAAGTCTGGTCTCATTGATTCCGTATCTCGGTTTTCTGGTGCGCCTTGTGGTATTTTTCTTCGGTTCTGGAATGCTTGTACTCCTAACGAATAATATCTGGAAAAAATCCTTAAAACAGGAGGCATAATGATTGCATTTATAACAATCCTTTTCCTGTTAACTCCCAATACTCCATATCAAACAGAACCCTGTGCATATAAATTCTCCGGTGATTATCATTTAAAATCAGGCGATACACTAAAAGAAGATGTCTCGGTGAGTGGCGGGAATGCCTTGATTGACGGAATGATTGATGGCGACCTTGCAGTGATGGGTGGTTCTGTAACGGTTAATGGGACCATAGATGGTGATGTTGCGGTATTTGGTGGAGAGATTGAAAATTTTGGTAAAATAACCGGTGATGCAGCAGTTGCCGGTGGTTCAATAAAGAATCACGGAATAATTGATGGCGATATTGCAGTTGCTGGCGGTACAGTCATTCTTGATTCAGGTTCGGCGGTTACCGGAGACATAGCCATCGTTGGCGGCAGTGTTGACCGCTCGGATTTTGCAATTGTAGAAGGGAAAATCACAACCCTTGATATAGGTAAAATTGATAAGGTGATGCCAAGGATTGGCAGGCTGTTGCGATTAAAACAGGGTCCTTATCTATTGGGGAGAAGTCTGCATATAATCACATCAATTGCATTTATTGTTGTAATGTATCTTTTGAGTTTTCTCTCCCTTTTAATCTTCCCCCAGGCAATAGAAAAAATAAAAAATAAAATAAAAAATAATATCTGGATTTGCATCGCTATCGGTATCGGTATTGAAATACTTTTTGTTCCATTGCTTCTACTCTTTGTGATCTCTATCATTGGCATCCCGATAATTCCTGCCTTTGTCCTAGCATTATTCATTAGTATGCTTTTTGGCATCACTGGATTCTCGGTTGTTCTGGGCGAAAGGATATGTACCGGCTTAAACTGGAATGTAAGGAATAAAATTGGACTCTTCTCTATCGGCTGGCTCGGGATGATGTTGGTATTGATAATTGGAACGTTATTAAAAAATACCGGATTTTGGGGAACTTTAATCTGGATTCTGGGAATGGTAATATTTTATGTTGCAGTTACGATTGGAATGGGTGGTGTGCTCTATGGACTAAAAAGGGAGAAATAAATCACTTAGAAAATCTGAAACCTTTCTCTTTAAATAATTTTATACAAATGTCCACAATCTCAGATTCAAATTTCGTGCCGCTGCCCTTTTTTATATCATTGAGTGCCTCATCAAGACCCAGTGCCTCACGATATGGACGGTGTGACATCATCGCCTCAACTATATCTGCAACACAGAGAATCCTTGCCTCCAGGATAATCTCATCCCCTTTCAATCCCTTTGGATAACCCGAGCCATCCTTTTTTTCATGATGTTGGAGGACAATTTCAGGTATGGGCCAGGGGAAGTTCACGGGAGAGAGAATCTCGTAACCGACCTGGCTATGGGTTTTTATTATCTCAAACTCTGCCGGTGTCAATGTGGTAGGTTTGGCGAGAATCTCGGCAGGCACATATATCTTACCAACATCATGAAGGAGTGCAGCAATACGAAGATAATGTATTATATCGTTTGAAAGTCCCATTTCTGCAGCAATCGCACAGGTCAATTCCGCAACGCGCCTTTGATGGCCTGCAGTATAGGGGTCGCGTTTTTCTACGGCTGAGGCAAGGGCACTTACTGCACCTTCAAGGAGTCTATTTAATTGCTCGTAACTCTTTTTTAACTCCTGATGTGCAAAATATGCATCACTCACATCCCTCGCTACACCGAGGATACTAATCGGCTTGCCCTCTTTATCCCTGATAAATTTAAAGGTTGTCTCTGCCCAGAGTGTAGATTTATCCCTTTTTTTGATTTGTAATATCAATGAGCGGAATCTGTTTTTGTCTGAGTTAGGTATCTTTTCCATTTCAAATTCTTCAGTAAAAACCTTCATCGCCTCTGCATAAGAATCCCGTGTCAAAAGTTTTTCAACTCCGTTATGGAGCAGTTCATCTATATCATAACCAATTATTCTTATTGATGGGCTCACAAATGCAAACTTCAGATTCATATCAAGGATAAAAATGACCTCGGTTATGTTCTCAGTTATTAATTTTAGCCGTTCCTGACTCTTTATTAACTCGGTTCTTATCAATTCTTGCTCAGTGATATTCCGTGCGATACCACATAAACCCCATATCTCTCCCTTTGCATTATGGAGGGGAACCTTTATCGTATGAAATTTTAATCTTTTCCCCCTTAACGACTTTTCAGGAAAACTCTCAACAACCTCTCCACTTAGAACTCTTTTGTCTTCAGCGATGATTTTGTGCGCCTCATCAGCGCCAAAAAGGTCTATATCGGTTTTACCAATTAAGTCGTCACATTCCATCCCGAATAAATTGGCAGTGCATTTATTTACCATTACATATCTCAATTCCTTATTTTTTATAAAAATACAGTCCTTTGCGGATTCAAAGATTGTGCGAAAAAGTTCTTCACTTTCTCTTAATTTCTCCTGGTCCTGTTTTTTCTCGGTTATATCGCGCACCAAGGCGAGTAGATATATACCATCGGGCAGCTCAAACCTTCTCAAACTCACTTCCGCATCAAACAATGAACCATCAAGTTTTCTATGCCGCCATTCAAAAAACATTAGTTTACCACTTAGTGCTTCATCCATCATCTCAATTGCCTTCGCTTTTGATCCCCTGCCATCAGGCTGTAATTCAGGAGAAAGTTCATAAGGAAACTTTCCAATTATATCCTTATCTTCACCTCCAAAAATCTCCAGCGCACGCCTGTTGCATTCCACAAATTTATAATCCTTAAGAATCATAATACCGTCACCCGCACTATCAAATAGAGTTTGATACTTGGTTGATATACCAACGAATTTCTGTAAAAAGTGCGCACTGTATTGCTGTAAAACTATTTTATCTATATCAGCCGAAGGAATTTTTAGTTTTACTAAACCAGCATTTAGTCCTTCAATAAAACCGGTCAATTCTTTAGCAAATTGAGTTTTTGGTATTGTGCTATTTATTACAAAATCCGCTCCAAGGTTTTCTAAATATTCTAAATCCTTTTCATCAGCGGTGCCGGGAACACAAATTATCACCGGGATATCTTTTGTTTTATCATTTGTTTTTACCCGATAACAGAATTGTAAACCATCAAGAACCGGTTGTAAAATACCACTGATTATTAAATCAAATCCGTTATCCAGAAGAAGTCTAAATGCATCAACGCAGTTATTTGACTCAACTACATCGTGCCCCTTTGCCCTCAAAAGCTCTTTTAAAAAAATTCTATTCTCTATATTATCATTCAGCACCAAGATCTTCATAAAAAAAACCTCCTTCAGGGCCATTCTTTTTAATTACCAATAATATATGTATAGTATATCCTAATTTTAATAAAATGTCAAGATGTAAAGGTACAAATAGGGCAAAATTTAGCGTGCTGGTATAAATTTTGTCTAACAAGTTCTGTTTTTAAATAATGCTTATCGCTGCGGTTCTATTATTATCTTCAAGGAACGGTCTGCCTTTTCTACAAGTTCAAAGCCCATTTGAATATCACCTAAACCAAATCTATGTGTAATCATATCAATAATATTTATTTTCTTATTTTTTAATAAATCAATTGCCTCCATTATATCCTGTTTAACTGCAGCATAAGAAACAATCTTAACTCCTTTAAAATAAAGTTCAAAAAGCGGCAGGGGGATACGGACTTCAGGGGCAGTAGGAGCAAACAATAAAAGCGTGCCTGCGCGGTCAACCGAAGAAAAAGCCTGTTCAAAGGCACTGAGTGCTGTAGTATTAACAATCACAATATCTGCGAGACGACCATTATTTAACTCTTTTACCCTTTCCATTACATTATCTCTCGCATAAATCACCTCTGCCCCACACTTTTTAGCAAAATCAAGACGGTATTCATTTATATCGGTGGAAATAATTTTTTTCACACCTCTTACTTTTAATAACTTTATATGCAATATTCCAGCAATACCCGACCCGATAACAAGCACGGTATCATCGGTTTTTATTCCCGCAAACCTCTGACCCCTTATAACGCAACCGAGCGGTTCAATAAATGTGCCTTCATCGTAGGATACTTCATCAGGTAATAAAAATGTTCCGAATTTTACATTTATTTCTGGAACGCGCAGGTATTCGGCAAAACCACCGGGATCAAAATTGGTCTTTTTCAATGTCTCACATACTGTATGATAACCTTTTAAACAATATCTACATTCATTACAGGGAACATGGTGGGATACAAAAACCCTGTTCCCTATTTCAAAATCTTTAACATTTCTACCTTTTTTAACAATTTCACCCGCAATTTCATGTCCCAGGACTCTCGGTGCACTTTTGATTCTGTACCACTCCATAACATCACTACCACATATCCCACTGGCAACCACCTTAACCAGCAGTTCATTATCACCAATCTGAGGTATTTGCCTTTCTTCTATTCTAATATCTTTATTACTATAGTAAACCGCAACACGCATCAAGTTCAATTAAATGATTGAATAATTTGAAAAACCAGCATCCAAACCCTAACCCTCAAACTATATCCACAGCCCATTTGTCATTTTGCTCTTTTCTGTTCAAATATATCATATGCCTCATCCACGCTTGCATTCTTATGCACAATTGCCCTAACCGCCTGTATCATCGCCACCGGGTCTTCTGATTGAAAGATATTCCTGCCCATATCAACACCCACTGCCCCTTTAATTATTGCGTTGTATGCAAGTTGTAGTGCCTCTTTTTCGAAAACCTTTTTACCACCAGCGATGACAATCGGAACCGGACAGGTTTCTACTACCTTCTCAAAATCCTCACAATAATATGTCTTTACAAAATGGGCACCAAGTTCTGCGGCAATCCGGCAGCATAAACTCAGATATTTTGCATCCCTTTCCATTTCTCTACCTACGGCAGTAACGGCAAGAACTGGAATGCCATAATCTTCTGCTTGATTAACAAGTTCTGAAAGTGCCAATAATGTTTCTTTTTCATGTTCAGAACCTACAAATATTGAAAGCGCCACTGCACACGCATTCAATCTAATTGCTTCTTTTATGGATGTAGTAATTCCTTCATTGGATAAATCTTTTGCAAGTATGCTTGTACCACCTGAAACACGAAGCACGACCGGAATATCAAAATCAGCAGGGACCGAAGTCCTCAATACCCCTCTTGTGAGCATCAGTGAATCGGCAAAGCGAAGCAATGGTCTAATTGTTTTAGCTGGAATTTCAAGCCCGGATGTAGGACCAAGAAAATATCCATGGTCAACCGCCAACATCACGGTTCTACCTGTCACTGGTCTAATTATTCTTGATAATCTATTTTTTAGCCCCCAGTCCATAATAACTCCTTTTTTTAACTATCCTTATGTTCCAACTTTAAGTTGTTAATAAATTATGAACCAAAATCAAAGTTTTTTTAAAAATTCAATAACCAGATGGGCAGTTCTCTCTATGTCTTTTAGACAGACGACCTCAACTGGTGTATGCATATAGCGAAGCGGTATACCGATAACACCGGTCGGAATTCCTTCTTTATTAAAAGCAATCGCCTCGGCATCGGTGCCTGTATAAATCGGTACAGGTTCAATCTGGTATGGAATTTCCCGGGATTGGGCGCATTCAGTAAGAAGTTTGTATACTTTTTGCGGGATTGTTGCCCCTCGTGCAATAACCGGTCCTTTATTCAAGTTAAAATACTCTCCTTCTGAAAGTCCGGGATATTCGCCGTGCGTAACATCAATCACAACACCATAATCGGGATTCAAACGGTATGAGTGAATCCTTGCCCCGAGTCCGGAAAACTCTTCTTGATTTGTGGCAACAAAATGTAAATTGACCGGAGAACCGAGTTTTGAAAGTTCTCGCAGAACAAGGATAGCACAGGCAATACTCGAACGATTATCCAGCGCTTTGGCGCTTCTCAAATCTCCCTGAAGTTTATCGTAATGTCCGACGAAACATATAAAATCACCGACGTTCACAAATTTTTTAAGCAATTCGGATTTCATTCCAGTGTCAATATAGAGTTTATCGGTCGTCATAACCTTTTCTGCTTCATCTTTTTTCATCAAATGCGGCGGTTTAGCACCTACATAACCTCTTATCTCTTTTCTTCCGAGAATTATAATTTCCTGGCCCGGCAAAATTCTATCATCACAACCACCGACTGGTTTGAATCTTATAAATCCATTATCCTCAATATCACTGACAATAAAACCGATTTCATCAATATGACAGGCAAGCATTACATTTATTTTTTTCATCCCCTTGATTAATCCATAGACGCTACCGTCCGGGAAAATTTTTGCCTCATCAGTGAAGGATTCTATTTCATTAAGAAGAACATTCTTCACCCCACCCGAATAACCAACCCCATTTGCTCGACATAACCTCTCTAATATGCCATCGAGATATGCTAAACTATCATTCATTTTAACTGCCCGCCTTTCGCTTTCTGCTCCTCGGTTTCGACCAAATTTTCTGCAGGTTCAACTGCAGTACCGAACACCAGATTACCTGCCTCAGATTGTATCATTGAAACAACCTTAATATCTACATTCCGATTTAGGTACTTTGCACCATTTTCAACTATCACCTTGACACCTTCAATATAACCCACACCTTCATTAGGATTCATTCCCTTTTTAATTATTCTTACCTCGATCATTCTCCCCGGATAGAAAATGGGCGTAAGGATGCGATAAAGTTCTTTTATATTGATAATGCGTAATTCAGGGAATGATTTGATGTAGAATTCATAACCATCAGATGCAGTTATTACCTTTGCCTTCCTGCGTTCAGCAGTCTTCAAAACGCACTCTTCTTCTACAACACCATCGACATTTTTATCAACAAATTCAACACTGGCAAATTTTTTGAGATTATTGATTATTTTATCCGCCTCAACGCCAATTTTTCGGCGGACCACAATTCGGACAAGAAATGGTATTATCACCTTACCTTCAAAAAATTTTTTTTCAAAAAGATTAACGATCCGCCCATCGATAATACTCGATGAATCGAGAACAAATCGCTCCTCTTTTTTAAAAAACAACATTCAACCCCCTTTTTTCAGGTAGAAAAAATTGCCGAAACTGCTTCACTCACTTCACTCACCTGCCTTACATTTATTTGTAAATTGCCGGATAATTTATTTTTTGCTGGCGCAATTGCAGTTTTGAAACCCAACCTCTCAGCCTCTTTCAATCTCATATCAATGCCAAAAACCGGTCTGACTTCACCACAGAGTCCTACTTCACCAATTGCCAGCAGTTCTTTACTCACGGGCTTGTTTTTTATGGAAGAAGCAATCGCGAGTATTATTCCTAAATCGCTTGATGGCTCAGTTACCTTAATCCCACCTGCAACATTGACAAAACAATCAAGTCCGTATACATTAATGCCAACCCGCCTTTCCAGAACCGCAAGGAGCATAGCCAATCTTTTATAATCAACGCCGGTTGTAACCCGTTGGGGATAATTAAAAAATGTTGGGCTGGTTAGCGCCTGGACTTCAACCAGAAATGGTCTTGAACCTTCAATCACCGAGACAACCACTGCGCCCGGTGCTGTAATATCCGAAATAAATATGCTTGATGGATTTTCAACCTCTTTAAGCCCACTCGCTGTCATTTCAAAAATACCAAGTTCATTTGTCGCACCAAATCTATTCTTTATCGCCCTCAAGATTCTAAACTGTCCCTCTTTATCACCTTCAAAATACAATACCGTATCAACTATATGCTCCAGTGTTTTAGGACCAGCAATAACACCAAATTTTGTTACATGGCCAATTATTACCGTCGTAATGTTATGCGCCTTGGCAAATTTCATAATTTCGCCACCACATTCTCTAACCTGGGCTACGCTTCCCGGTGCCGAAGATAACTCGGACTTATAAATTGTCTGGATAGAATCAACAACCATTAAATCGGGATTCACTTCTTTGGCAACATTGAGTATTGAATTTAGTTCAGTTTCTGCAAGTATATTGATATTATTGGCACTCATCCCAAGTCTCTCCGCACGTAGTCTAATCTGAGAAGATGATTCTTCGCCACTAACATAAAGAATCTTACCACCACTCTTGCTGATGAAATCCGAAATCTGAAGCATCAAAGTGGATTTACCAATCCCTGGGTCACCGCCAAGTAAAATCAGGGAACCGGCAACCAGTCCCCCACCAAGGACCCGATCCATCTCACCTATACCCACAGATCGGCGTCGGTAATCCTCATAGGGAACTGATGAAAGCGCAACTGGTTTTGCTTTTTTCAAATCGGTTTTTTGCCTTTCAATTTGTTCTTCAACCATTTTGTTAAAAGCCCCGCAGTTTGGACACCTGCCAAGCCATTTGGGTGAAACTGCACCACAATCCTGACAGACAAATCTGCTCTTCATAAAAATTCCCAAATACCTATATCCCTAAAATTTTTCGGGTGATTTAAAATTTTTGCAATTTCAGGCATTTTTAGAATACCTTTATCTCCAGATATTTTTTGGGATTTGCCTTTATATCTTCAATCAGTGCCCTCAATGCCTGATTGGTCGCTCTGATTTCTTCATAAAGTGTATCGGATTCTACAAGTTTTGCCACCGTGCCCTGTTTCTGAAGCAGTGCATTTAATGAGTCAAGAAGCAAACCTAATTTTAATGCAACTAATCCTAACTGGTCTTTAGGTTCCTTTATCAGCTCTTTCAATTCTTTAATATTTTTTTCCAGCATAACTGTAAATCTGTCTCCAATATTGCTCAAATCTGGAAGTTTTATTTTATTAAATAGATTGCTCAGACTATCAAGTTTTGTTGCCACAAGTTCAATATCAAAAGATGCATTATATCCATAATAATATTCAGGAATTACGCCACTGTGTCCCGGAACGATCTTTATATAACGGTCTGAACCGAGATAACTCACAAGCCTTATAGAAATTTTGGAATCGTCATAGAGAACAACATCTGGTTTTAGTGCAAGAATAACCAATACTTTATCGCCTTGCAGCGACATTGATTTGACCTTTCCTTTTTCAATCCCGTATATGATGACCGGATCACCGGCTCGTAACCAGGTAACATCATCAAAATAAACCTTAATCTCTTTGGTGTGATGCAATGATATTTTTCCGGAAAGAAGAATGTAAAATAAAACAAATAGTATCACACCAACCGTAATATACAAACCTACCAATGTTCTTTTAATTTTGTTATCCATAGATTCCTTTCTCAATCTTTTCCAATTTTTTAATCTGACCGTCTTTTAACATATATATCACATCGCCCGCTATTCGGGCAGTTTCAAGGTCATGGGTAACAACAATACCACTTTTTTTAAAATCTTTTTTTAAACTTAATATCAAAGCCACAATGCGGTCCCGCATAATCGGATCGAGGCCGGTTGTAGGTTCGTCATAAAAAAGATAACGAGGTTCAAGTGCCAGCGCCCGGGCGATTGAAACAAGCCTTTTCATACCCCCAGATAAAGCATTTGGATATAATTTTTCTCGTCCGGGCAAACCAACAATCTCCAGCAATCCCTTGACCTTTTCCCTTACTTCCCTGCCTGGAAGCCTGGTGTGTTCAAAAAGGGGCAACGCAATATTTTCATAAACATTCATAGAATCAAAAAGGGCGCTGCTTTGAAAAACAAAACCAACACTCCTTCTTATTTCATATACTTCTTTAATGTTAGCGGAAAAAATATTCTTCCCCTCAAAATAAACTTCGCCCTCATCTACTGGTAATAAGCGAAGTATTGATTTCAAAAGAACCGTCTTACCTGTTCCTGAAGGGCCCAAAACAACCACAAGTTTTCCATCTTCAACAATAAAGCTTACATTATTCAAAACATAATGACCATCAAACTGTTTTGTCAAATTTTTTATTTCTATCATTATCCGAACACAATGAGGGCAACGATAAAATCTAAAATCAAAATCAATACACAGGCCGTAACGACCGCATAGGTTGCAGCCTCACCCACTTCCTTAGCACCGCCCTTGACTTTAAATCCAAAATAAGAACCTGATATGGATATTGCAAAAGAGAAAAGCAGTGATTTAAGCAACCCACCAAAAAGGTCGCGATAGTAAAAATTTCTAACCAGCCCATAATTATAGATGCTGAGAGGAACATTCAAAAATGTATGGGCATATAATCCACCCGTATAAATGGCAACGAATTCCGAGAAAACAGTAAGGATCGGCAGTGCAATAAGTGTCCCCATTATTCTGGGAAACCCAAGAAATTGATATGGATTTATTGCCATTGATTCAAGGGCGTCAATCTGTTCGGTAACCCGCATCGTCCCGATTTCGGCGGCCATGGCTGAAGCACATCTTCCACTTACAATCAAACCCGTCAGTATCGGTCCAAGTTCTATCAAAACCATTCTGCCTACTACCGCCCCCAAAAAATACCTGGGCAGTAAACCAAGTAACTGATACGACAATTGCACAGTTGTCACTAAACCAAGAAATGCCGAAATGAGAACAATAATCGGTAGAGAACCAATACCCACGCTATCAATCTGCTCAAGGATCCTTATCTTGTGCCTACGCAAGTTCCAGGGGAAAAAGAAACTCCGCAAAAAAAACTCAAAAAAATCGGCAATGTTGCTAAAAAGGTTCATATTCTTCTATCTCCGTTGCAAAAGAACCAGGTGCGAGATTTGTAAACCTCGTAAATTCTTTCTGAAAACCAAGTTCAATCCTGCCGGTAGGTCCATTCCTTTGTTTTGCTACATCAATCTCTGCTTTACCACGTGCTTCAGGGTCATCCGGAAAATAATATTCATGGCGATAAATGAATATCACAACATCGGCATCCTGTTCAAGAGCCCCACTCTCCCTTAAATCAGCAAGCCTGGGGCGATGGTCTTCTTTACGTTGCTCAGGCATTCTTGAAAGTTGTGAAACTACAACAACCGGCACATCCAATTCTTTGGCAAGAGCCTTTAATGAACGCGAGATTTCTGAAATTTCCTGTTGACGGGAAACTGCCTGTTTAATACCCGGTGTGCCTGCAATCATCTGTAAATAGTCAATGATGATAAGTTGAATATCATAATCAACTTTCAATCTTCTTGCTTTTGTCTTTAGTTCCAGCATCGTCAGAGATGCGCTATCGTCAATGAATATTGGCGCTCGATCTAAATTGCCTGCTGCAGTCGCAAGATTAACCCAGTCCTGATCAGTAAGCATATTACGACGTAGATTTCTTAAATTTACGCCCGCCTCACTACATAACATTCTCTGTGTCAAACTTTCCGCAGACATCTCCAGGGAAAAAATTGCTATCGGCACATTATTTTTAATTGCAGCAAAAGCAGCAATATTAAGAGCAAATGCCGTTTTACCCATACTCGGCCGGCCGGCAATGATAATAAAATCACCTTTCTGAAAGCCCGATGTCATTTCATCCAGTGTAAAAAATCCGGTTTCTACTCCCGTAACCAGCCTGGCACCACGCATACGCTCCGCGGTTTCAAGTACATTTGTAACAAAAACCTTTATTGGCATAGGTTCTTTACGCAATCCCCGCTCTTTTATCTGAAAAATGAGATTTTGAGCCATGTCTACCATCTCGGCTGCGCTCTGCGTATCTTCAAACGCATTTTTTAAAATATCCATAGAGGATTTTATTAAATTCCGTTTTATTGCCTTATCAAGAATTACTCGGGCATGGTGTTCGACATTTGCGGTAGTAATAACATTAGCAACTATATTTGAGAGATAATCTGCGCCACCGATTTCATCAATCATTTTATTTTTTCTTAACCAGTCAGTAACCGTAACAAGATCAGGTGCAGTATTATGATTATACAAATCAACAATTGCGCGGAAAATTTTCTGATTTGCCGGTGAATAAAAATGTTCTTCTCTCAAAATCTCAAGAACTTTAACAACGGCTGATTCATCAAGTAACGCTGAACCGATAACCGATTCCTCGGCTTCAAGAGAATGTGGTGGGACTCTTTTATCTTCGAGCATTTTTATTCTTCGCTAATCAAGTCAAGAATATGATTTGCAAGTTCCCATTTTGTTGTTGTTCCATATTCAATACATTTGCCATTCTTCTTTAAAATAATTGCGGAACTAGTTTTTTCCCCAATTACCGAAACGGGGTTGGCTACAATATAATCAAGCCCTTTTGCCTTTAACTTTTTCTGAGCCATTTTTAAAGTATCCCTGTCCTCGACCGAAAAGCCGATAAATATTTTATCCTTTTTGTATTTTTTTATTGTTTGTAAAATATCGGTATTCTTTTTTAGATCCAGTCTCAGAGAATCTGCGTGAATTTTTGTCGTACTCAATTTTACAGGTTTATAATCCCCAACAGCTGCACTCATTATCAGAATATCTGCCCAGGCAATATTCTTTTCCAAAATTTGCATCATTTCCGCTGAGGTTCTAACCCTTATTATATCCGCTTCTTCAGGAACTGGGACATTCGCCTGTCCCATAATCAATCGAACATCCGCATCACGGCACTTTGCCGCCTCATACAATTCAAGTGCCATTGCACCTGAGGAACGGTTTGTAATAACCCGGACCGAATCGACATCCTCCTCTGTTCTTCCACCAGTTATGAGAATTTTTTTACCTGCAATCATTTTGTAACCACCGACACACACGAGTATTTTTTTATATATCCTTTCTACACTGGGAAACCTTCCCTTACCAATCTTTCCTGATGCAAGGCTTCCTGTATCCGGTTCAAGTATAAAGTAACCATTTTTTTTTAGTTTACTTATATTCTCCTGAACAATCTTATTATTCCACATACCTGAATCCATTGCCGGGATAAAAAGAATTGGTTTCTGAAAAGAAATAATCGTCGTAGAAAGCAAATCATCACCAATCCCCGTTGCTGCCTTTCCAATGATATTTGCCGTAGCAGGCGCAACAACCAGAATATCAGCCCAGTCATTTAGCGCTATGTGTTTTATGCCTTTTGTCAGAATAAATTGGTCAATATAGACTTCATTATCAGAAAGAGTCTGGCAAGAAAGAGGAGTCACAAACTCCAGTGCCGATTTTGAAAGAACTACCCGTACTTCATTCCCGGCACGTCTTAAAATTCTGATAAGTTCTAATGCCTTATACCCAGCAATAGAACCGGTTATGCCTAAAACAACTTTCACTCTTTATATTTTATAACACCTGCAGCACACTTTATAAGCGCTTCCCTTATCGGATTTACTTTTTTATCTACCAAACCCTGCAACTGTTCATCCTTTATCTTTCGGGCAAATAGTGCAGCAATATTTATTGCCTTGTATTTATTCCCATAATTATACCAGATCTTTTCAATCGGGAATATCATAAACCTCCTTTTCTTTTCAATTAACCATTAACTTAAAAAGCAATTTAAGTAAAAAATAATTTTCTATCTAAATATTAATATTATATTTAATTACGCCGGAATGTCAAGTAAATATAAACTGAGCTCTCTTTAGATTTTTGAAACTTAAATACGAAATAATTGAAAGGATTGTGGACTTTCCCTGACTTAACATTTTTCCTTACCTATCAGAGAGGAAGCAAAGCAAAGAGGCATCGAAAATATAAAAACATAATTTTTATATATAAACAACCTTTATTATTGTGTGCACTATTTTCAATATTCAATCCCCTTTCTTGCCTTTATACCTTTCTGAAAATAATGTTTGACTTCTAATACTTCACTTATCAAATCGGCGTGGGCTTTAAATTCTTCCGGCATATATCTTCCGGTTATAATTATCTCAATTTTCTTTGGAGTTTTCTTTAAAATTTCAACAACTTCTTTAACGGAAATCAATCCATAATCAACTGCTACATTCAACTCATCCAGAATCACAATATCGTATTTTTTGACTTTAATAACCTCTTTTGCCCTTTCAAATCCCCTTTTTGCCAGTTCAATATCTATCTTAGCCGGATGGTCTCTATCAACAAAATCCGGTCTGCCATATTGCTCAATCTTAAAATTCTTTAAGAGTCTGGCAGATTTCAGTTCACCATAATTTATTTTGCCCTTCATAAATTGAATCATTATTACCTTTTTGTTATGCCCGACTGCACGCAGGGCAAGACCAAGCGCAGCGGTTGTCTTTCCTTTTCCGTTTCCGGTATATATCTGAATCATATGATCTCCATTTTAATAGAATGTTGCAATCGTTACATCTCCAAAATCCAATTTATATATTCAGGAGATTAAGACCGGTATTAATATCCTTTTTACGCACCAATTTTTTATCGATTGGGAATAAAATTATCTCCAGGGTTGCCGGAACATAGCCTGAAAATAAGTGCCCGCCGTAGGCATTGAATCTTTTATCAGTGACCGTTACATGGACATGAATAACCGGTTCTTCCTCAAAATAAGAAATATTACCGACAAAACTCGTAAATTCGTATTCACCAATGAACTGCTTTTCGATATATGATTTCTTGTGGGCATCAAAATAACCGAGTTTCAAATTCTCGCCCACCCCTAAACCATAAAGAAAGGCGCCTTTTAATTTTTCCTTTTTCGTAAAACCCTTTAGACTCTCAATTATCTCTTCACCCTTTTGTAATCTCAAAATATAAGAATTTCTATATTTTTTATAGTGCATAAATGCTCCTTTTTAGATTACGCATTGCAAATCCATTTCTTGATGCCTCTTTTCTCAGAACAATCTCCCATCTTATCGTCTCTTGCTGTTGCGAATCCCACTCAGTAAATTATTACCTATTCGCAAGAAATTTTAAACTTTGGTTTCTTTAATAATACTACAATCACCGGCGAGAACTTTATCAATTTTTCCATCAGGAAGTGCAAGGACCAGAGCGCCATTGCCTGCAATATCAATCGCCCTTCCCTTGATTACTCTTTCGGGAGTCTCAATCTGCACGGTTTTACCAAACATTATTGTATAATTTCGCCATTTCTGAAGTAATTCATTGGTTTTATTATCCTTCAACATCTGATAATAATTATCGATTTCCCGGCATAAATCATTGAACACCATCATTCTGTTCAGTTTCTTTTTTGTCTCTAGAAAAATTGAACCTGCAATTTCTTTCAATTCTTCAGGGAATTCTTTGATATTCAAATTTATTCCAATTCCAAGGATTACTGCCGTATCAATAACTTCAACAAGAACGCCAGCAATCTTTTTATCATTCAAGAAAATATCATTGGGCCATTTTATACCCAACAAAATATCATAGATATTATTAAATGTCTCACAGATTGCTACACCAGCAAGAACCGGAATCAACAGTTGTTTTTCCGGGACTAAGATAATAGATAAATATAAGCCACCTTCAGGAGAGTACCATTTACGGTCAAGTCTTCCCTTGCCAGCGGTTTGGATATCAGCAAGGACCACGGTTCCATCGGTTGCGTCATTAAGAATCTTTTTGGCGTATTCATTGGTAGAATCTACTTCGTCTAAATAGAAAAATTTAGAACCAATAATCACAGTCTGGTTAAATGGTTAAAGTTAAATGATAAGACTACCGATGACATTTGTAATTTATTCTATTTTCCGAAAGATCATGGCAACTACGGTCTTATCATTACCGCCCATACTGGAAAGCATACCATAGGGCTTGTTGGAATCAATCTTTACCTGACAATCACCCGCTTTACCAAGTAGTTGATGCACAACATCAACTGCCTGCCTGACACCGGTAGCACCGGTGGGGTGGCCATAGCCAATCAAACCACCCGTAGTATTTGTCGGAATAATTCCATCTGGTTTTGTCTTGCCCGCTTTCACAAAATCCGCACCTTCGCCATAATTGGCAAACCCGGCCGCTTCAATCGCCATTATTCCGGCAATGGTAAAACAATCATGGACCTCAAGGACACTCAGGTCCTTGGGCTTAATACCTGCCCTTTCGTAAGCCCTTTTTGCCGCAATCTCACAGGTCGTGAGCTTCGTCAAATCCGGTGGTGGGGTGGTGATATTATCCTGAACCTGAGCAAAGGCAACAATTTCCACCGCATCCTTTTTATCGACACCGATCTTTTTTAATCCCTCTTCCGAAGCAAAGAATAAGGCACTTGCCCCATCTGATACCTTCGAACAATCATAGACATTCAAAAATTCGCAAAAAGACCTCGGGTCTGGCTTTGTCATTGCTGTATTAAACAAATCCGGGTTTGTATTGTGATATTCCTGCGCCTTGGGATTTTTCCTTGCATTCTCAATCGCATTAACATACCACTGTGCCATCGCCTCTCTTGTCTTCTGTTCGCCAAATTTTTTCATATAGGCACCAGCGCGCTCAGAAAATTTGTCCGGGAAGAAATAGGCATGACCATTTTTTCTTTCTCCAGCATACCAGCCGGCTCCTGCAAGGTAATCAGCACAATACAATGCCTTCACGGTATTCTGAACTTCAACCCCAATACACAAAACAACATCAGCAAGGTCAGAAAGGATATTTTTAATTGAAGTAACCAATGCAAGCCCACCGGAATCGCAGGCGCCTTCAACATGGATGCAGGGTTTGTATTGAAATGTCGGATGAACATAAGGAAAGAAACCACCAAGATTTCCCTGCCGACAAAATCTATCCGCAACAAAATTTCCAATCACACCTTCATCAATATGTTCAGGATTTTTTATCTGCTCAATCGCACCGATTCCTGCTTCTTTAATATAATGCTCAATCCCTGGTCTGGGCTTTTTAGGATGGAATTCCTTTCTTCCTGTGCCTAAGGCAATTGTATTATATCCTGCACAGGCATAGATTTTTTTCCTAAAAAAGGACATAAAACCTCCCTATTAGATAGTTACCTAACCATTTACTATTAGTAAATTTAGATATTTAGGCATTTTGGATTTTTAGGTATTTTATTTAGCATATTCATTTATCGGACCGTATAACCAGTAAAATCCATTGGTCAAAACCGCATTGACATCATTAGTTGAATTTGCAACACCCTCTTTCACAAGATTCTCGGCAATCTCTTTTGTTTTCTTTAAATAATTAAGGGCAAGTTCCGCACCAAGCGTATTCATATTTTTGAGTGCGGAAAAATGCGCCTGTAATTTTTCTTCTTTGTTTTTATCCCCGAGCAATGACTTCCAGGGAACAAATCCTTCAGGCAGGGGTCCAATTTGTTTATCAAGTTTCTTCTTCCAATCGTCAGTGATAACAAAATATTCACCCTTTTTCAAATCATAAATTCCTACTGGACGGCTCTTATCATATTTTAGAAAACCGTCTTTCTGTGAACCATCAGGATATTGACCACCTTTTATACCAAACTTCAACATTTTGTCAATCAATTTGTGTTTTAATGTATCATCGCGGAGATGGGTCCTCATAACCTTAAGGATACACTGGAATACATCAATTCCCACATAATCAATCAACTGGAAAATCCCCATCGGTCTCAAAAGAAAATCTTGGCTGACACGATTCATTATATAGATTGCACCTGTTAACTTATATTTCCCTTTCAATCTTAAAACTTCATCAAGGGCATAAAGACCATCACGCATAAAATGTCCATTGCCGATAAATCCTGAAATATCATTTGCCGGCACGAGTGTTTTACGGAGGCGCTTACCAAGTTCATTAGCAATATCTTTTAATTCATTCTTTGTGTGTTTTGAAGATATCACTTCCACAAGTTTCTGAACAACCGGTGGATTATAAAAATGGTAACCAATCAATCGCCCATCAAGTCCAGATTTTTCATCAAGATAACCTATTGGTATACTTGAAGTATTAGTCAAAAAGAACGCATCCTTTGAAACCAATCTTTTTAATAATTTATAGGTTTTTATCTTAACTTTTTCATCCTCAATAATTGCCTCAAATATTAAATGACTATTTTTTGCCAGGGTCAGTTCGGTGCTGAAATTCAAAAGTTTCATACCATCATTCACATAGGCATCAACAATTTCTGCATTCTCCACAAGGTCCGCTCGGTTTTTATATTTATCACGGAGCGAAACAATCGTTTTTTCTGCGACTCTTATGAATTGTGATTTTAAATAATCACGGAGTCCATCAAGCCCTTTTTCACTCAAATCAATCAGATTCAAGCGATATATCTCATCGGGATTTTCAAATTTCAATCTCAACATTTCCTGGGCAATCAATGCTGCAATTCCACTCCCCATCTTACCTGCAGCACCGATTACCGAAACATTTTGAAGTCTTTCGTCCAGATTCATTAAAACCTCCCTTCAATGAAAATAAAATAACCAGACGCAACCAAATCCATCCCAACAATATAAATTATTAAAAAAACAGAAGGGCAAAATTTTATGACAGTCAAAATTAATGCGTATTAATTGTAATGAAAATCTTCAAAAAGTCAACAGGAGATGCGCGGTTTTGAGAAAAACGATATATGGATTTTAAGTTTTTAGTCGCCCCTTCCTTTTTCCATTTTCTCCCCTTTTTATCTCTTTACCTCTTTTTTAGCCTTTTCGTTAAAATATCTATTAATCCCCCTATTTTTCCATTTGGAAAAAAGAGACCGGGGAGATTTAAAAAAAATATTTTTTGGCAGAGTAATTGTTATGGCTTAAGGCATAGTCTATGTTAAAAATAACCAATAACAAAAGACTTCTGACCATACCAGATGCCACGCCCTAAAACAATAGACTACGCCTAATTCTATCTCTATCCCGCTGATGTTCCATCCTTATCTCAACAACACTGCCTTCTTCACCGTCTTATTATCACCGATCTCAAACTGGACAAAATACACACCCGCAGCTAATCTGCGACCTGAATCATCTGAGCCATCCCAGAGGACCGTTGACCGTTCAGCGTTAACCGTTAACCAAGAGAAATCTTTTACCAATTTCCCTGACACATCGTATATCGCAAGGCTAAAGCCTTGCCCTACTAATCCTGCATCAGGTATCTGGTATCCGGCATCAGGCATCCGGCATCTGATTTCAGCCTTTTCCTTGAAGGGATTCGGATTGATAGCAAGCATTATGGAAACAGGCGAAGAAATTTGTTCGGTCTCGCTAATGCCCACCCCAACATTCGCCTTGGCAAGACAGGAATAATCACCCCAACCCCAGGCAGTATTATACCCACGCACATAATAGTAATACTCACCCATCGCATGATTCGTAAAGGTATATGTGGTATCCGTTATGTTATTCGCAATCACATTAACATTACCAAATAAACACACCGGCCTGATATCATCAACATAAAAACCACCATTGAGAGTATAATAATCGGTCATCGAACGGAACCTGAAATATACCGACTTACCAACCCAGTTCGCCAATGAATAAGCCTTACGCACCCAGGAAGTCTGCGTACCAGTAAAACGCATCGTATCAAGATTGAACCACTCCTTGGTATTCTCCGATACCTCAACCACCGCCACATCATAATTGTTCTCCAAATTATAATAACACCAGAAGGTAAATGAATCACCAGGCTGAACAAGATAAGGATGTAATGTCCGCGCCGCACTATTCATATTATTTGTATTACCAGAAAAGAGACTGTATGAACCTGAATGGTGCTGGGTAGTAGATAGACTGAATCCCTGCAATACCCATCTCCCGGAACCGGATTCAAGATTATCCTCAATAATACTCGGATTGGAAAGCTCCACCAGTTCCCATTGGGTAGGATGATTTTCTGAGGGATTGACCGGATGCCACCTGATTGTATAATTCTGAGAAACACTGCCAATTGGATATATAACCGGCGGTGCAACACAACCTTCACATAATATTGGGATTGAATCTCTACAAAACTGAGCAAGGTATTTTAGTGCCTTGAAATTTTCCCTGAAGATTATATCCAATTGGGTAGTATCTTGATAGAAAGCAGTCCCGATCTCGGTGCAGTAGGAAAGATTGGCAATCCCACCAACATAGTGGCACCAGGAATATAGCCAATCGTCACTACCACCACTCGTCGGATATGGATTTGAATACGATTGTCCTGGTGTATATGTTCCACCTCCCAATCTGTTAACCATCCCTGCCATCCTGTTACCGAGACGGGTATAAACTGTAGCATCTGGAGTTCCAGAACTTGTCCATCCCCAGGGCCAGAGAATAAGTTCGCTATAACTGTGATAGGTCATATAGGCATTGATGATGTGATTTCTTACATACATTGTTAGCGCCCTTGTCTCATCTCCCGAATTTACACAAGCACCACAAAAGGTCTGATCCGATGGATAATGACTTGCCTGTCCTTCATCAACCGCTCCCCAATCACCAGCAATACTATCACTACATCCGCCATAATTCCGGTTCGGGTCTGTTCCTGTTGCACCACCGAACGGCTCACGATTCTTACGCCAGGATAACCCGGACGGATAATCATAAACATAACCATCAACATTTACCACCGGAAAGGCATATATCTCAATATTATCAACAATCTGTTTTATTTCATTATTGCTTGCATAAACCTTGGTTACTGAATCACAGAATTTGTAAACCACATAAGGCGTTGCCCACTCCCGGGCATGATGACAACCATCAATCAAAAACCCAGGCTCAGTCGGATCCTCATAATCCGGATTATCTGAAATTTTCACACCATATATCCAGCGATTCTGATATGTCCTTATCGGCAAGGAATCAAACTTACAGATTGATGGATAATTCTGTGCCATCTGCCGCATCATCTGAACATACTGGTCATAACTGTAATAATGGCTTCTAACCTCTTCTTTCTCCAATTCAAGACTATAAATCTGAACCTCATAAGGTAATCCTGAAGCAACTATTTTGTCCATTGTATTACGGTCGGCAACAATATCATACCACTCATTTGCCCTTCCTGTAGCAATATCAAGGCTATATTTAGGCGATATACGAGCAAGGTCATCCCATCTGCCATACACTCGTACAACCATTGTCTGGGCAGAAGGGATTCCTGTTATTATTAAAACCAGAAAAGGTATAATACGCTTCATATTGACTCCTCTATTATTTATTAATCATAATTATCCACTCATTAAAGTCAAGGTTTTTTTGTATATAATCAATTTAAGGTGGATAACCAACTTTTTCAAGGAAATTATCACGATAGGAAAGATTGGGCACAAGATAAAAGAACATTGTATTGTAGAATCCCAGCTGTGGCGCAACAACTATCAATCGTCGTAAAATTTTGTCCCAGGAATAGAAACTATCTCTTAATAACTCAAGCCAGTTATACAATTCATTCTGAGCAACTCCGTCAAGCCTTATAACCGGCATCCATCTATCATATAAAGAGAGATCTTTGTTAATGCGTTTATTTTTTTCCAGTTTCTTATAGGTCTCAGTAAAGGGTAAAGGTGTACGCACAGCGATTTCTACAAAATCAAGTTTGACATTAAGCAAAAATTTTAAAAAATCTCTAAAAAACTGTGCATTTTCACCCTCAAAGCCAAGCATAATCTTAGCACCCGCGGTCATTCTACTTCCGTGTATCATATTAATTTCATATTCTTTCTGTTTAATAAACTCTCGCCTATAAATATCATTTAAAAGATTACTGCCAAGCCAATCTTCTTTCAAGTAGATAATACGCACGCCATGTTCTTTTAAAAAATTCATAAGACCATGGTGTTTAAAGAGTAAACTTGTAGTCTGGAGTATCCACATTTTTTTTAACCGCCAGCATTGGCTAAGAACTTCACAGGCATGGTCAAGGTTGTGCAAAAAATCGTCATCCATAATATATATCATTTTTCTCTGTAACCTTGATACTTCCAGGTACACTTCTTTGGGATTCCAGAATTGCTCTTTTTTTTGAATGACACTTTCGTAGCAATAATCTTTAAACTCGTTGCTGCAGAAACATCCATAAGAAGTTCTCAACTGAGAAATTATCGGGGTTAACCCGTATTTTTTCTCGAATTCACGGTTAGTCTTGAAACTAACATCTGCATCTCCCGATTCATACACATCGGCGATTGAATTATTTTTATAATCTTCAAGAATACTGCCCCAAACAGCGGTGATATCACCTCTAACCACCACATCAAAATACCTTTTTGCATCGGATAGAAATAAAGTTGGATACACTCCATAGGCAATTGTTTTAACACCTTTTTCATGGTATTGTTGAGCAAGGGTCTGGGTATAATATGCCAGAGCAAGAGGAACAGGAAAAACAACCAGATCCGGAGTTATTTCGGGTTTTTCTTCGGTTCTTTCATCAAAATAATAAAAATCATAATATTTTGATAAATATGCAAGGCGCATTGCATCGTAATTCGGTCTGCGAAAAAATGCACTTCCTTTTATCGCAATTAGCGGTTCAAATCTTTTCGCTGATGAAACAGGATAGTAGAATAAAATCTTCATCTCGTGAGGTCATTAAATGTAACATAAATGATAAGAATTATGATTATGGCAAAACCAATCTGCTGAATCACCAATCTTGTCTTTTTGCTGAATCGTTTCTTACGAATTCCTTCTATGACTGCAATAACTATATGACCGCCGTCCAATGCCGGAACAGGAAAGAGATTAACAAGACCAAGGTTTATAGATATCACGCTCAATAAACTCAATAGGTTTTCAAATCCCCACCGGGCTGATTCACCTGTAAGCCTGGCAATAGCAATCGGACCCCCCAGCGCCTTTCTTGAGATTTCGCCTTTGATCAGTTGATAAAATGTCTTGAGTGTTAGATAGATCAACTCTATCGAGCGACTTATTGCCATCGCCACTGCCTTATTTGGTTTCATATTGATCTTCTTCAATGGCATAACAATACCGATTTGACCGACTGTGTCTTTTAATATGGGGTCATAATAAGGTAACGGGGTTATTACACCCGATTTCAATTCACCGTTGTGTTTCCAGGTTATATTTAACGGAACATTTTTAGAACTGCGCACTATTGAAACAAAGTCATCCCAGGTTTCAATTTTCTCTCCGTCAATACTTATGATTGTGTCATTATTTGCCATTCCGGCTTTGTGTGCCGGTCCATCTATTTTTAATGAACCAACCACCGGTGGAACAAAAGGACTCAAAATCAGTGATTCAGGTTTTACAACTAAATTCATTTCTATTGTTTGACCTTCTCTTTTTATTGTAAATTTTACAACACTATCTTTTTTTGTTTGCAATACTCTTTCCATTTCATCCCAGTAATTGATGGATTGTCCGTTTACCGAAATAAGTGAATCAAGATTTTTTAGTCCAATTCTCTCAGCATAACTCCCATTTTCAACTTTTATTCGCATATGCGGATTTACATATAATCCAAAAAACATATAAAGAATTATTAAGACAATTGCTCCAGAAAAAATATTGAACACCGGACCACTAAGCACAACCATAACTCGATGTACTAAAGGTGCATCATAAAAACCCAGCATTTGATTTTCTGATGATTCAAGATTCTGTTTTGAAAAAGGTATTTCCGCATCCTCCTCACCCGCCATCTTCACATACCCACCAACAGGGATATATGCAATTCTGAAATCAGTTTCTCCGATCTTCTTTTTAATTATTGGCGGACCAAAACCAATGGAAAATTTTTCTACCGGAATATGAAAAATTTTTGCTAAAATAAAATGGCCAAATTCATGAATAGTAATGGAAAAACCAAGAATAAAAAGGAATGCGACCACTGTTATCAATAACAAGCTACCTCCCTTTTTTTATTTCAGAGCGAACAAATTCTTTTGCCCAGATTTCTGCCTTTAAATATTCTTCAATACCACCCGACACAGGATGGTGGGCAGACATTGCTTTTTTTATAACAACGGGTATATCCTGGAATTCTAATCTATCATCAAGGAATGCCCTGACTGCCTCTTCATTTGCCCCATTGAGCACCGCGGGCATACTCTTTTTAATTTTCAATGCCTCATAGGCCAAATTTAAACCTGGAAACTTTTTATAATCAGGAGTAAGAAAATTTAGTTGTCTGATTTTATCAAGTTCTATTGATTTCACCAGCGAGGGCTTTCTCTGGGGAGTCGTCAATGCATATTGTATGGGTAATTTCATATCAGGTCGAGAAAATTGCCCGATCAAAGAACCATCCACAAATTGGACTAACGAATGACATATTGCCTCAGGATGTATAACAACCTTTATTCTCTCAGGTGGAATTCCAAAAAGATGATGTGCTTCAATAATTTCAAGTGCCTTGTTCATCATCGTTGCCGAATCAACCGTTATTTTTTTCCCCATAGTCCAGACAGGATGGTTCAGGACATCTGACTTACGAACATTTTTTAAAGAACGTCTTAAAAAAGGACCACCACTTGCCGTGAGAATAATTTTATCAACCTGCTCGGGTTTTCTACCTTCAAGGCACTGGTATATTGCTGAATGTTCACTGTCCACGGGTATTAGCTCTACATTATTTTTCTTTACTTCTTTCATTACGATTTCGCCGAAACTTACCAGAATTTCCTTTGTCGCCAGACAAATTCTCATACCTTTTCTTATTGCGGAAAGGATTGCATATATACCGATTGCACTCGAAAATGCAGCAACAAGAATATCGGCATTAGATTCCTCTATCATTTCATACAGTCCCTCTTCACCAAACAAAATACGATTCGTTCTTGAAACTTGCTTTACTTCCTGGTAGTACTTTTTGGCAACTAAAACCGCATATTGTGGTCTTAATGATTTCATCTGTTTACCTAAAAGTATATAATTTGAATAGGTTGCCAAACCAACAATTTTATAATATTTTAAATTTTCTAATACCTTTATGGTATTCAGTCCGATTGAACCTGTAGAACCAAATATTATTACTTTCTTCATAATTTCTTTTTAAGAAATAATAGATCTTTTTTTGTTGTTATTTTGATATTATTCGATTCGCCCTTAAAAACATACACATCCATTCCAGCATTCTCAACTATACCTGCCTCATCGGTAAATTCATTTTTGAAATTAACCTTTTTGTAAGCTTTGTCTAAATACCTGATGTCAAACAATTGTGGAGTCTGAATTAAATAAGGTGATATTCTTGGAACCGTCCAAAGGACTTTATTTCTTTTGACGAGTTTCACTGTATCAAAAACCGGTATTCCGAATATGACCGCCTTATATTTTTTACATAACTCTATTCCACGATTTATTAAATTCTGTGTAATAAAAGGACGGACGGCATCATGAATGATAACTATTCCTTGCTCATTTTTTATAGCCTTAAAACCATTTAAAACTGAATCCTGCCTTCTTTCGCCACCAGGAACGACCCTGTAGATCTTCTTAAAACCAAAATTCTTCATTAACTTTTTTGTTTTCTTAATCATATTTTTAGGTACAACAATAATTATTTTATTGACAGCCCTATTTTTTTCAAAACATGCAATAGTGTGAACAATAAGTGGCTTGCCAAAAATCTCAACAAACTGCTTCAATCCACCAAAACGTTTTCCTTTTCCGGCACCAACAATGATTACAAAAACTTTCATATAAAAATATAACCAGAATAGGATAAAAGTCAACAGGCTTAAGACTTATAAACAATACTTGACACTATGAACTAATTTTGTATTATTTATTATGCTACTCCTTGTTATTCTATTAAGTAATACGCGCATAATTATAACTGAAGTAATGTCCAATGTGAAGGGACCAGAAAATCCTTATGGAGACAGAAATGAATTTGTAGAGATATACAATCAGAGTTCTGATACGATTGATCTGAGCAGTTATTTCATTTCTGATTTTGATGCAAATCCGGATGAAATTTGTACCTGGGAAGATGAATCAATCCTAATAAAATATCCTGATGTCCGTATTCATTCCACAATTATTTATCCCTTTTCTTATGCCTTGATACTTGACCGTGAATATATTGTCTCTGATTCCATAAATTGTCAACCATATAATATACCTGCTGGGACACTAATCTTAACAACCGATGACACATCAATTGGTGACGGACTGTCAACAAATGACCCGATAATAATCTTTTCAAATGTAGATGCCTGCACAACGAGTTTTGGCACACCGTTCATTGAAGATAATTTTCCCCAAGACCCTGGTGATGGTATTTCCTGGGAAAGAATTGATTATAACTCAACCGACACAATTACAAACTGGCACCCCAGTATTAATCCTGAAGGTTGTACACCGGGCTATAAAAATAGCGTTACCGATGCATTTGACCTAGGATTAAATGAAGATTTGATATCCTTTATACCCGCGAAAATTGAAGCAGGTGAAGATGTTAAAATAGGCATTGGAGTAATAAACTTTGGGATAAGACCCTCAATGGATTATGGCCTATTAATCTATGATGATAAAAACAATGATAAAATTCTGGAAAATTCTGAATTACTCGATAATATTTTTGGCGAACCGGTTGGTGCCTTCGATACGGTATTCCTCTATTATGAATACAAAAAACCATATCAGGGCGAACACAATCTTGGATTTAAAATAGAATTTGCGGATGACAAAAATTTAAATAATAACACAGCCTTTAAAAAATTGCTCGTGTTGGGCAAAATTGGTGAACTATGTCTTTCGCCCGTCATATTCACGCCTGATGGCGATGGGCATAATGATAATCTTCAGATTGATTATAGATTACCCGAGCCTGGTGGGAAGCTCACCTTATCAATATATGACTCAAGAGGGATTAAAATCTGTGATTTGTGCAGAGGGAAACTTGTTGAGTCGGATAAGGGAACTATTTTCTGGAATGGTGAAACGACAAAAGGTAAGGCATCAACTGGAATGTATATTATCTATCTTGAATACCATTATCAGAACAAAATCACCAAGGCAAAAAAGACCGCGGTATTAGCGCGTTAAGTTAAAGATACTTGACTTTGCCCTGAACAAGCATAAAATTGTCTCATTATGGATTATATCGGTGTGGTGATACCTGCCTATAACGCAGAAAAAACAATAGGTGATATAATCAAATCCTTAATTTCAACCGGGTTTGATAGAGAAACGATAATCGTGGTTGACGATGGTTCAAAAGATAAGACTGCAATTCTGGCTATGGATTACAAAGTTGATGTTTTAAGAAACGAAAAAAATATGGGAAAAGGTGCAGCACTGGATAAAGGATTCAAGAGGGCAATATCAAAAGGAATTAAAAAGGTATTTACCATTGATGCGGATGGACAGCACAGAGTCTTTGACATACCACAATTTTTAAAAACCAAGGATGAATATGATCTGGTTATAGGTATGAGACTCAAAAACTCACCCGATATGCCCTTTATCAGACGGATGGTGAATCGGACAACATCATTGGTCATTTCTTTATTGAGTAAAAAATATATACCTGATGTCCAATCTGGATTCAGATTGATTGATTTAAAAATTTTTGAAAAAGTTAAATTGAAGACAAAAAATTTTCAGACTGAATCTGAACTCGTTTATAAGGCAATAAAGAATGGATATCGTGTTGGATTTGTGCCAATAACTACACTTTATAATAACGAAAGGAGTTATATAATGCCTCTCTATGATACAGTAAGATTTATAAATATGGCGGTGAGGTTCTTATGGGGTTAATATTATTAACAAATGATGATGGTTATGATGCCGCAGGGTTGCAGGCACTCTATAAAGAATTGAAGAATAAAAAATTTGAAATATTTGTTTCCGCACCTCGCTTTCAGCAGAGTGGTTCGAGTCATTCATTGACCCTGCGCCGGCCGATCCGGGTTGAGAAATTAAAGAATGACTTTTTTATCATCGACGGAACACCAACGGATTGTGTCTTACTTGCCTACCATGACCTTGTAAGGAACAAAGAAATTGACATGGTTATCGCAGGTATAAATCACGGTCCTAATATGGGGAGTGATGTGTTCTATTCAGGCACAGTTGCTGCCGCACTCCAGGCTGGAACCCTGGGGATAAAAAAAGCAATCGCACTTTCGTTATCCGGAGAGACTTACAGCAATTTTAATAATGCGGTAAGATACTCAATAAGTTTAATTCAAAGACTTTTTGATAAGAATATCCAGAATTTCATATTGAATGTAAACATTCCTGAAGGAAATATTAAAGGAGAAAAAATTACTCAGATGGGCAAAAGAATCTACAGGGATAAAGTTTTAAGAGATGTAGAACAAAATGGCGTGATGTATAGTGTCATTGATGGGGTTCTTGATTATCAGGTTGATACCGATACTGATTTTGAGGCCATAGAGAATGGCTACGCCTCAATCACACCCTTAAAACTTGACCTTACAGATTATGAAAATATGACAAAACTAAAAGAAATTTTCGAAACGCAACGATAATTTTCAAAGACCAAACTTCACTCGCCCGAATTGATTCAGCCGCTATAATTTAAAAAAATAACAATTCCAACTACCAAATCCCAAACAATACATAAATCCTCAAATCCAAAAATCAACAGCATGCTGTTGTTCCAGGAAGAGATGCTGAAATAAATTCAGTATACCAAAAATATTTTTGTAACTTCTTCTATTCTCCCAGGATTTCAGCGATTTTGGCTCTTAGAACTTCAGGGGGGGGCTTGATTTAGAAATGAAGCGGTCACCAAGTAGAGACTTTGCCCTTACGGCGGATTCTTTTTCCGGATAGCCTGTATTAATATTAATAATAACTTTTCTTTTATCTTTCGATGCCTCATATATATCAATACCAGTTAATTCATTCAGAAATAAATCGGTGATGATCAAATCGTATGAATTTTCTTTTATTTTTCTGATTGCGAGTTCAGGGTCAGAGCACCCATCTATTCTATAATCTTTTTCCAATGATAAGTATAGCGCATGTAGTGTAACCAAATCATCCTCAACAATTAATACCTTTTATTTTCTGTGGACATTTTTTAATGTTACTTTAACTTCCGCCCTTATACTCTATCCAGAAAGGCTTTACAGCAAATTTCGTGTTAGAATCTAAAATAAAAAACTATTGAAATTTCGGGAGATTTTTTATTGAAAAGGAGCAAGTGTAAGAAAAGTAATCACACTATATGATGGATTACCTCACAGATGTGAGGAGAAAAATCACGGTGGTATTTTTAAAAGGATGGATATTAGTTATTGTATACCAATATGCTCTTTAATCTTTAATATTTCGTATTCTAATTGCTGAAACCTTCGTTCCATATACGATTTTAAGTCTTCTCTCAACCCCTTTATTTCTTTAATCGTTTCATCCTGTTTTTCAGAGAACTTTTTTATTT
>CBFGJP010000008.1:0-49894 GCA_965649105.1 Caldifarciminota bacterium | reverse complement strand
TCCGGATCTTTTCCCGAGCCGAACAGGCGGCGGACATTAAATGCAGGGATTTTATAATTTTTCTTATCGGTGCTTATAATTACCTCAACAATTCGTTTGCTCCGTGCATTCTTTTTAAATTTCAAACTTCTTATCAACTCAGTATCTGAAATAGCAATACCAATTTGATAAAGATTTTTTCTTAAGATCTTAAAAAAATCATTTTTATCCATTTCTTTTTTCCAGTAAAAATAAGGGCTATTATTGCAGAATCCACATTCAACACTTCTCAAATAGGGAACTGGATCGCCATACCATGCATCGATAAAATCGGCAGTATAACCACCACAGGTTGAATGATATTTAGCATCAATCGGTTTACCCTGATAAATCAAAACGAACCCCCTAGTTTTCAAAATTGCCCTGTTTATCAATGTATCTTCAACTGAAATACCTTCGTAAACCTGGTCTTTTACTGTTGCATATAGATCAAACCCGAGATTCGAATATTTATTTAAATGGGCATATGCATATGTGCGAGCAGCGATTGCCTGTGCCTTTGCGGATTCAATCAAATTCTTGTCAATTTTTCCGAGTTCACAAGGTACAACCCCTTTCAGATAATCTTCAATGTCAAGGGTATTTATAACCCAGATTTTGTTACTTATTTTTTTTATCGTTAAGTATCCATAGTAGAATTTATTATTAACTTTTACTTTATCCCCAATGGGTTTCAAAAAAACAGGGAGGTTATCATTTATTCTTATCTTATAATCTTCAAGATGTTGATCTCCATTAATCCCACTCACATTAACTGAATCTAACCCGGTAATAATGGCAACACGGAGCACATGTTGATATTTTTGCGGCTGGATATAAGTAATACAATTAATACAAAGACCGCAGAAAATTATAATATTTAACCATTTAACCATTTAACCAATTAAATGATTTATAATTTGAACCATTTTCTGGTAATGACTTCCTTTCCAGTAGACACGTCTGCACTTTGGGCACTGGGCAAATTCATCGAAATTTTTGTAGGTATAAAAAGGAATAAGATTTTTTATATCTTCTTTCGTTACATTTATTAGAATTTCATTGCAACGAAGACAGCGGGAAAATAAATTTAAATGGTCCTTAAGATTAAAATATTTGATGACTGTACTTAACTGAACAGATAGAATTTCAGACTCTACAAAAAAAACATTTTCTTTGTCCTTTAATTTTATATTTTTGGTTAAAAAAATTCTGTTTTCTTTGCGCGCTTGAAACAATGATTTCATTCCCTCATTGGAATAAAGGGTATCGATTCCACACATCCTTAAATATTTACATAGTTTGCCCAACATACCGTTGCAAAAAAAATTCATTTTTTAAGGCAATCTAATTAGCGTATTGAATAAAAGAATTAAATAATTTGGATTGTGGCTAAGTAAATTTATGCAATTATTGAGCATCAAAATAGTCTTAATAATTTTTTCACTGCTAACTTTCCGCGCCTTTGTGTTTATTTCCATTTCCAGCTCTTTTGATATTGGGTGATTTAATTGTTTGTAAAAGACCGAACGATAAAGAAGGAGCAGGCTATAGAAAAAGTCGGTGAGATTTTCATTTTCAAGCTCTCGCGCAAATTTCGCTACACTCTCAGTAGATAATGGTGCCTTTTTAAAGATTGCACTTGCAGTTTCAAAAATATCATTATCTCGAAGATGCATTATCTCACCCGGACTTCCGAGATAAAAGCTGTCTTTACCTTCAAAAATTATGTTTTCGATCTGGGCATTATTCAGATAACTGAATTTTACAATCTGACATCGTGAACGAATTGTTGGAATTAAGAATTCAGGTCGTGAAGATGTAAGAATAAAGATTGTATCCATTGGTGGTTCTTCAAGGGTTTTTAAAAAACTATTTGCTGATTCTTCATTCATCCGGTCCGCCTCAAGAATTATCACTATTCGTTTTGTCGCCCTTGCAGGCATTAATAAAAGCCATTCAATTAGATTCTTTATTTGCTTTATTACGATAGTTGAGTAGTCATCAAGATGGACAACCGCATTTTCAGGCAGATAGTTTTTCATATATTCGTATATCTTCTCGTCTTTGGTCCCAGATGGAACCGGTGCGATGAGCATAAAATTTGGTGAATTCGGAGGACAACCGAGTGTCTTTGCCAGGGCAAATGCCGCCAGTCTTTTACCCACTCCTTTTGGCCCGGCGAAGAGAAGGTTGTAAAGTTGGTTACTTTTCAGGGCATTACGGATAAATTTTTTTGCTGTTTCCTGCCCAATGATTTCATCGAGATAATCCATAGGGATATTATAATAAATTTTTTTTATTAAATCAAGTTTCTATCAGCAGCTATTTCTTTTGCAAAATTTTTTATTAGAAACCTTTTGAATTTTTTTAATGCCTTCGCCCGATGGCTTATGCGATTTTTTATCTTGGGTCCCAGTTCAGCAAATGTTTTTTTATATCCGTTGGGAACGAATATGGGGTCGTAGCCAAAGCCTAATTCTCCCCGGGGTTCATAGGTTATTCTTCCTTCAATCTCTCCTTCAAATATTTCATATTTTTTAACATCATAAAAATACACAAATACTGCACGGAACCAAGCCCGTCTGTTCTTTGCCCTTCCTAGTTCTCTTAAAACCCGTTCTATTCTTTTTGCATCATTTATTTCGTACCTTGATGATAGAACTCCCGGTGCACCATTCAATTCTTCAATGAATAATCCCGAGTCATCAGCAAGTGCCGGAAGCCTAATTATCCGGTGGATGAATTCTGCCTTTAATAAACTATTTTCAACGAGTGTATCACCGGGTTCTGGAATGTGTAGATCAATGAACCTTTTATATGGAATCAACAAAACTTTATTTAGATTTAGTATCTGACTTATTTCTCCAATTTTATTATAGTTTCCTGTTGCCAGAACAATAGAGAACATAACATAAATTCATACAGGGGGTCAGAAACCCCCTGTATTCATCTTCCCATTTAAGGGTTTATCATTGTTTCAACTACAAATGCACCCCTGAAGCCCTTACTTATCGCGAGGTTTTTTAGAACTTCGGCTTCTTCCTTTGTAAGGCAATCTCCAACCCTAACCTTGTAATAAGGTGGTGTGTGCTCAATGTATACCTTACCTCCAAATAAACTTCGGGCATCATCAGCAACCTTTGAAGCACCTTTTTGTGTTGATGAAGCGAATATCTGAACTCGAAAACCGTATACTGAAGCCGGTGCAACTGATGGACTGGATGTTGGTGTATAGGTAGGAGGGGGTGTAAGAGTTGGTGGTACGGCAGTGACTTCTTCCATTGGTGATGGGGGAACTGTTAAAGGAGCAGGTGGTGCAATGGTGACTTCTTCCATAGGTGCGACGGGTTCCTCTAATGCCGGTGGCAATGCAGATATCTCTGGTGTCTCAGGGGCTGGTGCTGGTGTCTCGGTTGTCGGTGCTGGTGTTGGTGTCGGATAAACTGGTTCTTCTGATATATTCTTATCTTCTTCACCAAATACAACAACTTCTTCCAGCCCTTCGGTCTTTACCGTAGTTTTTTTGGGTGCACAAAACACAAAAAGAATAATGGTACCCAATATCAGCAACTTTTTCATCATAACCTCCTTTTTTTCTCTTCTTTATAAGTAGAAATAAGTTTTTTTAACTCCGGTGCCCTTTCCTTTTTACAAACAAGGACACCCTTATTATTTGCCACGACCACAAGGCCTTTTATCCCAAAGACACGGATTGGGATATTATTAGTATATCCAATAGTATCACTCGTTTCAAGACCCAATATATCACCTAAAAAGATATTATCGTTTTTATCTTTTTTAAAATATCTTTCTAAGGCAAGCCAAGTACCAACATCATCCCAACCAAAGTTTGATTTTATTACACAGATTTTTTTACTCTTTTCCATTATCGCATAATCTATTGATATTCCAGAAATTTTTTCAAAATATATTTTGTCTTTAAATTTTAAATAATCCCTTACTCCATTGTAGACATCGGGAGCAAACTTTTTTATCTCATCCAGAACCGTGTTGATTCGATAAGTAAAAATACCGCTGTTCCATAAATAATTCTTGCTTTTAATATATTCTCTTGCCTTCTTTATAGAAGGTTTTTCTGTGAAGCCTTCGCCATAAAAGCCTGTAATCCCATTTTCTTTTTTAATCACATCGCCAATCTTTATATAACCGTACCCCGTTTCGGGTCGATCAGGAATGATACCATAAGTAACTAAAAATCCATTTTCCGCCATAGTTTCACCATAACTGAGACATTCAATGAATTTTTTATTATCTTTAATAATATGATCCGCAGGCATTATGTGGATTATTCCATCATTGTATTTTTCTTTTAATAACATTGCGCTGAGGCATATCGCGGGTGCAGTATTTTTTCGTGCGGGTTCAATGATAAGATTTTCATTACCAACAAACCTCTTTGTTAGTGTCTTTAATTCATCAGGGATTACCAGAAATCTTTCACTTTTTTTGACATAATTTTTAATACGCTCAAGCGTTTGATTTATTAGGGGCTTATTATTAAATACGGTGATAAATTGTTTGGGAAAGTCAGGCTGGCTCAATGGCCAGAATCTTTCTCCCTGTCCACCCGCCAGGATTATCGCAAATCTTTTAATGGGCAACTCCTTTTAATTTAAATAATACCGTACCGAATTTAAGTTTTGTCTTTATCTGAACGGGAAATCTGTTTTCGTCATTTGTGTACCAGATATCCATTGAACCACCGGTGCCGAAAACCCCTTTGCCTGAAGTTTTTGGTGTTAATCTAATTGTGGAAAATTGTCCCAGAGGTGTTTTTATCGTTTCTTTTTTCCCGACAATGCACTCTATACGGTGTGCTTTTTTCGCTTCAAAAATATATTGCACTATTGTATCATTCTCAATCAATGGTATACGTCTTAAGTAATACCAGAAACTGAGCAGGTCCATTACTGGCTGAGAAATTTTTATCTTTGATGAGTCATTGATTATTACATATAAGCTATCCATATTGAAGTACCATTTCTGATAATTTGAGTGTTTGCCTTCATGTATTCTCTTTTCATAAAAAATTGGCATTAAATTATGTTTTGTGGTTTTCACATTTATTGTATCGTTTAATGAAAAAAGAAAGTTCAGGTCCGGACTGGAATTTAGCCGGGAAGTGATAAGATAACATTCTTCACCCTCAAATATTGTTGTATCCACAATTTGCAAAACCATATTACCGAGGTTTATGAAGCCATATCTTGCCTCATATTCAAGTTTTTCACCAACTGAGAAGGGCTTCAGACCCTGTCCAAATAAACAATCAAGAAAACCACCGAACAGAAATAAATAAACTAATATTTTTACAAAACTTTTGAGATTCATTTTTGTTAGACAACTAAACTGTTGAGTCGTTCGATCCTTTTATCTATTGGTGGATGTGTTGAAAACAGGTTAGAGATATTAAATCTGTCTTTTCCGAATGGACTGGCAATGAATAAATGGGCATTTGACTGGGATGCCCGTGGCATTGGCTGATAGGCCTGTTTCAATTTAGTTAGTGCCTGGGCAAGCCCCTGGGGATAGCGTGTAATATAGGCGCCAGAAGCATCAGCAAGATATTCACGCTGTCGCGAAATCGCCGCCCTTATCAAGGCAACAAATAATGGTGCTATTATTGCAAGAACAAGGCCGATGAGGACTAAAACACCACCACCCCTGCTATTTCTACCGCTTTTGCGTCTGCCTCCTACGAGCATACTGCGCAAAAAGAAATCCCTCAATAAAATAATCAAACCACCGATTGCTGCAACTACGGTCATTAAAAGAATATCATAATTTCTAATGTGAGCCATCTCATGGGCAATAACTCCTTGCAATTCTTCGCGGTTCATAATCTCAAGCAACCCTGTAGTCACTGCAACTGTTGCATTATGGGGATTTCTGCCGGTAGCAAAGGCATTGGGTGCAGGTGAAGGTGTAATATAGACTCTGGGTTTCGGGACACCAGCAGCGATCGCTACTTCTTCCACAACATTATGGAGTTGTTTAAATTCATCCGGATCAGCAGGAACCGAGCCAGTTGAGGCGAGGGCAATCTTATCAGAATTATAATAAAGAACGAAATTGTAGATGATTATAAAGAAGGCAAAAAAGATATATCCCGCAGTTCCCCAGTTGAGTAATTCAACGATTATATACCCGAATGCCCCCAAAAATAGGCTGGTGACGATTATAAAAATATAAGTCTTGCGCTTGTTCGCAGCTATCTGGTCATAGAGTGTTTCACGCATATTAGAATTTTACCTTTACCGCCTCTCTTTCTTCCGCCGGAGCGGTGAAGAATTCTCTGGGTTTAAAATTGAACATTGAAGCGATTATCGTCTGGGGGAATTTTTGTATTGTCGCATTATAGTCCATTACGACATCGTTGTAGAATTGTCGGGCAAATGCAATTTTGTTTTCGGTTGCAGTCAATTCTTCCTGGAGCCTCATAAAATTTTCATTTGCCTTTAACTGTGGGTAATTTTCAGCAACGGCAAATAAAGTCTTTAATGTTGCACTGAGCATATTGTTCGCTTCCGCAGCATCTTTAGGACTGGTTGCACCCATTGCCCTTGAGCGCAACTCCGCAACTTTTTCCAGAACTTCTTTTTCATGTGCCGCATAACCCTTTACGGTTTCTACCAGGTTGGGAATCAAATCATAGCGGCGCTTCAATTGCACATCAATCTGTGCCCAGCCGTTATCCACTCTGGTTCTTTTGGTAACGAGACCGTTATAAATTGCAATAATCCATAATACCAGCAGGATTATGATGATAATCAAAAGTATAATCATTGAACCTCCATTTTTATCAAGTTTACTTAAAATTTTCGATTTGTCAATAAGGTATTGACATTTAATGGAATTTGGATAGACTTAAACCCAATGGCCCCGTCCCTTTTTACTCTACCCGTATTGGCATTATTAATTTTGATTAATATTGCGCTCATATATCTATGTGCATATATCAAAAATGGTAAAAAATTCTGTCGGACAATCCCATTCTTTATATCCGGCCTATTTACGATATTTATCCAATTACTAATTGAAACAAACAGCGTGCCAGCAAATTCAATAGTTCTTACTAAATTGCAATATATAGGATTTTGGACATATTTTCTGACCGTCCCCTTGCTTGTAACAAGCCTGACTGGAGACTATTTCAGACCACTACTTTTAACAATCTGCACAGCCCTTACAATAATAACATTAATATTAACCATATTCACAAATCTGGTTATAACCTCTGAGCCGTATATCTATTCTGATTTCTATTATGCTAAGATAGGTATGTTATATCCATATTTTTGCACTACACTTTTTATTCTTTGTATACTTTATTTTAAACGGATGATTAATTTTGCAAGCAGCTTAAAAAATCCTGAATTAAAGTATATAATTCCCATTGGACTCGGCATTTGCATTCTGTGTGGGATTTTTGATTATGCAGGAAGATTAAATGGCGTTCCGGTTTTGCCCTGGCTAAAAGAAGCCTTTAGTATAGGGATGTTATCTACCAGTATATCATTTAGCATCTTCATTCTACACAGTTATTCGCAGACCATGATTGAGTATCAAAATGCATTGAATGAACTTAATAATCTTTTTAAGAAGAATGAACAGAACTTCAATGAATTTGTGCAATTGATTGCAAAGACAATTGACGCCAAAGATAAATACACCGCTGGACATTCAATGAGGGTTGCTGAGTATGCAGTAAAGATTGCCCAGACCTTAAATCTTGATGAAGGACAGATAGATATTTTAAGGAAAGCCTGCTTGCTCCATGATATCGGAAAGATTGGTATACCGGATGGAGTGCTTAATAAAAAGTTGCCCCTGACCGCAAAAGATCGTGCCTATATCTATCGCCATCCCAAACTTGGCAAAGAGATTTTAGGACAGATGAGCGATTTTCAGGAGATACTGGACATAATTTATTTTCACCATGAAAGATATGATGGCTCGGGCTATCCAGAAGGTTTGAAAAATGAGAATATTCCACTGCTTGCGAGGATTCTTGCAATTGCCGATGCCTACGATGCAATGCTTTCAGAGAGGCCTTATCGTAAGGCAATGTCTAAACTTGAGGCAATCAAAGAATTATTAAATTCAAGGGGTAAACAATTTGATCCAATGATTGTTGAAAAATTTGTTGATATCATCGCCCGAAATAGTGATAAGATTTTACCTTATGAAATCCCTAATTAATTTTCTTTTTTTTGTTGGTTCGGATTTTACTAAAAATACCTCTTTTAGTTTAGTAAGAACTTCTTTGACAAGTGGTTTATTGTCAGAAAAGACTTCAATTATGGGTTCGCCTTTTCTTACAAAATCCCCAGTTTTTTTATAAATTCTAAGACCACAACCCGGATCAATCTTATCGTCTTTTTTTAATCTCCCAGCACCGAGTTTTGTGGCCAGCATACCCAATTTATAAGTATCAATAATTTTAATATAACCAGATTTAGGTACAGAGAATACCACACGATTCTTGGCAACCGGTAATATATTATAGTCCTGTATCACCTTTGGATTGCCGCCTTGGTATTCTATCATTTCTTTGAATTTATTGAGTGCCTCACCATTTTTTATCTTTTTTAGTAACAATGCTCTTCCTCCTTTAATATTGGCAATCCGTAAAATATGTTCTGATAGCGTTAAGGTTATTTCCAATAGATCCTTACAACTATGTCCTTTCAGCACTTCTATTGCCTCAATTACTTCCAGTGAATTACCTATATAAGCACCAAGTGGGTCATTCATATCAGTGATAATACCAATGGTTTTGACTTTAAAATTTTTGCCAGTCTGGACCAGAAAATGTGTAAGTTCTTTTGCCTTTCTATAATCTCTCATAAATGCGCCATTGCCAAATTTTACATCCAAGACAAGTCCATCAAGGTCCTCAGCAAGTTTTTTAGACATAATGCTTGCGGTAATCAAAGGTATTGATTCCACTGTTCCAGTTACATCGCGCAGACTATAAATCTTTTTATCAGCAGGTGCGATTTCTTCTGTCTGCCCGATTATTCCTAAACCGATTTTTTTTAATTGATTTTTGAATTCTTTTAAATTCAGATCCGTTCGGAACCCCGGTATTGATTCTAATTTATCAAGTGTCCCACCCGTATGTCCAAGGCTCCTGCCAGAAATCATTGGAACACAAACACCACAACTTGCAACAAGCGGTGCAAGAATCAAAGAAACCTTATCTCCAACACCACCCGTTGAGTGTTTATCTATCTTCGGAAGTTTTATATCAGAGAGATTAAGGGTTTTGCCCGTCTGGAGCATCGCTTTTGTCAGATGTGTTGTTTCTTCAAAATCCATACCTCGAAAGAATACTGCCATCAGGAAGGCAGAGAATTGATAATCAGGAATTAGTCCTTTTGTATATCCATTTATTATAAACTCAATATCATCTGCGCTTAGAGTTTTGCCACTCCTTTTACTAATTAGTATGTCTATAAATCCTTTTGCCATTAATTCTATTATACTCATAAAGATAAATAAAATCAAGAAAAGAATATATCCGCATTTTGAATAAACTTGAAGAAACCCGGCTCAGTGTGTTCTTAAAAGGCAATTATGATATTCAAGTCATAACGAGAAATAAAACGATAAATTCCTAAATATTTCCAACTGATAAAGACTTTTGCACACTATTGACAAAATTCTAAAAACGGTTATAATATATCGGTTGAGATATTTATTGTGATAGTGAAGAAAGGGGGTGATGAACAAAAAAAGAAGGGGTGGTTGCGGTGTCGATTACGACATCGTTGCAAAAAATCCGGGTATTCCGGAGTATATGGTTTCAAAAAGGAGAAGATAATGAAGCGAATAGCATCAATAATATTAGTGATGGCAATTATAACAATCGCATTTGGTGCTAATGAAGATCTGCAAGCACCGAGCGATGTACCATCACATGTTTTTAAGGTTTCAAAAAATCCCAATGGCGTTCCTTATACTGGTCGTTTTGCAACCCCAACACTTGTGGATACGATTAATTTGAGTCCAATCAATGCCACAGGTTATTGCTGGGGTCTTGCTTATGACTGGGAAAGGGATGCACTCTGGGTTACTCAGTGGAACAATGTATATCCTAAGATGTATGCGATTCAGAAGCATTCACCCTGCACAAAGGTGGATTCAGTTACACTTGGTTCTGGAGTGCCAACATACAGACTCGGAATTGGTTACGCAGGCAGCAACATAATGTATATGGCAGGGTATAATAATACGATTTATCGGATTGATTTGACTAATGGTACTGGTTCGGTCTATCGTACCGTCAGCGGTACACTTGAAGGACTCGATTTCAACGGTGTTGATGATGTGGTTTATGCTACGGACTGGACTTCGAGCATTCTTGGTTATGCCAAACCTTCTCAGACTGGAACCTGGACTACACAGAGTAGACCTCAATATCCCTGTGGAGTGAGTGGTGCCTATGGAACTTCTGCACCGACATTATTATTCCAGGTTGAGGAAGCAAACCCCTCTCATTTCTATCAATTTCGTCTCACTGCTGGTGTGCCTGCAGCAACCCCAGAATCTGTCTGGCAGTGTGATTCGGGACAGACCCAGGGATATGAGGCAGACTGTGCATTTGATGGGCAGTATGTCTATATCCTTGACCAATCTGGTCCTGACAAGATCTAGGTTTATGATGTAGGCATAATTCTTGATGACACAATCCGCTGGACCTTTGAGACCGGCTGGCAGGGTTGGACTCATTCCAGTTCATACACATTCCCCAATGCCTGGGGCGTTGCACATTCCAATCTACATACGGGTTGGATGCCACCCAATGCCCAGGATTCCTGTTTATGGTTTGATGATGACGCTGCTGGTTATGGTGCACCACCACTTCAGGATACTGCACTCTCTCCAGTCATTGTGCCTCACTCAACGACGAACTGGCTCAAATGGGGTGTGGCTTATAATTATCTATCATCACCTGAGAAACTTGAGGTCGGTATCAAGTACTTTGATGGCAATGCCTGGCATGTCGTGCCGCTCAAGACTTATACTGCAGATATTGCAGGTGCCTGGGATTCCGCAGATGTGAGCGCATACAAGACCTATCCAAGGCTCCAGGTCTATGCATACTATGATGATGGTGGTGGGTGGCAGTGGTATGGCGCGATTGATAATGTGACGATTAATGGTGAACTTTATGTTGCTACCCATGATGTGGGAACAACTGCAATCAATCAGCCACCTGATAATGTGTTACCCAATACAACATATCAGCCGACTGCGACCTACAAGAACTTTGGTAATAACAACGAGACCTTTGATGTCTATTTTGTGATTGATTCTTCAGGAACGATAGTCTATAACCAGACTCAGAATATAACGCTCAATGCTGGTGAAGATACAGTAATCGTATTTCCTGATTGGACCACCTGTGGTACAACCGGTATCACCTACACATTTAAGGCATACACTGTATTGGCAGGTGATGTCAATCCAGCAAACGATACACTGACAAAGAATGCAGTAGTTAATCCTACATTCTGGGAAATTCTCTCTGCCCAGTTCCCATCTCCGAGTTCAGGGCATTCAATGGCAACTATTAATGATGGTAAGTATATGGTATTCGGAATCAGAACAACGGGTGGTTATACAAATCAGACCCAGATATATGATATTGCTGGTGGCGCCTGGAGCGCGGGTCCCAACAATCCATACGGTTGTGGTGCCTATGGTTCAGCCCAGGGTGTAAATGGAAAATACTATAGGATTGGTGGAACCGATGCATGGCCCACTGCAGTAACACGGGTTGATATATATGATCCAGGTTCAAACCAGTGGTCAAGCGGAGCCTCATCACCAAGAGGCTGGATTGATCATGTGACCGGTGTCTACAATGATTCATTAATCTTCTGTCTTGGTGGTGGAAACTGGGGAAGTGGTAATACTCCACATACCGATGTCTATTTCTATGATACCTATCTCAATACCTGGACTCAGGCAACCAATATGACCGGTGTTGGCAGAGGTTGCGCAGCGGGTGGAGTAATTGATACATTTGCAATTGTTGCCTGTGGATATGATGGTTCAACGACATATCGCAACGACTACATCGTAGGAAGAATCAATCCAAGCAACTGCTCCCAGATCGCCTGGGGTTCACCAACTACAATACCTGGAATGACCGATGGAAGATATCGTGTTCCCAGTGGTGTTGACCATGAAAATAAAGAACTCTGGGTTGTTTGCGGACAGACTGCAAGTGGTGCGAGTAATCAAACCTGGTCATACAATCCATATACGAATACCTGGACAAACTGGAATAAGCCTAAACCTACACCTGTGGGCAATGTTTCACCGATTGCAGTTACCTTGAGCGCAGCTGGAGATGTTGGTGTGTTTGTAGCTAGTGGTTATCAAGGTGGTTCGTATGTCCCTGCCCATGAGGTCTTCCATACTGGACATGTACCTGGTGTTCAGGAAAAACCGAATGCACCGATAACCCAACTTAAGTTCGGATTCGCTCCAAACATGCCTAATCCAACAAAAGAATATACTCCAATTTCTTATACCACAACAAAGTCTGGAAAGGTAACACTCAAGGTATATGATGCGAGTGGTAGACTTGTGCGCACACTTGTGAATCGTCCCAATGAACCAGCGGGTTCAAAGACGGTTTACTGGAATGGTGAAGATGATAGCCGAAGGCCTGTTACCGGTGGTGTCTACTTCTTGAAACTTGAGGCAGAAGGTAAGGTTGCTACCCATAAACTTGTATTCGTGAAATAAGGGAAGCAGAATGAATAGAGAGCCCCGCCGAATGGCGGGGCTCTTGTTTTTGGGATTGACAATAAAATCAAACTGGATAAAATATAAATGTAAAACTATGATTTATGTAAGGTCAGGCAATGTAACTGACAAGAGCGGTAGCATGCACCGATTTTCCCCCCACAGATGTCAAGCGAAGCGCAGACAGATGTGGGGGAAAATTGAGTGTCCCGAGCGGAGCGAGGGGAACCATATAGGGAGGTGGTGAATTATGAAGGCAAAGATATTGATTGTAAGTCAAGATCAGGAGATAATAAAAGGAATAACAAATATCCTGGATGGTTCCGGGCATACGGTAAAATCAGCCAATACCGCAGATACCTGTTTGATTAGCTGCCGGTCCGAGAAGTTTGATGTAATATTCTTAGATGTCCACATTCCAAGCTTACCGTTTAATCTTATAATTCCTGATTTAAAGAAAATTTGCTCGGACAGCGAAATAATTCTTATTACGGGGAACACGATAACTGAAGCCCTGGCAAAGATAGAAGCCTATCAATTGAATAATTTTATTATATTGCCGTTAAGCGCCGACAAAGTAAAATTGACACTCAATCGCGCCCTACGTCAGGTAGAATTGTTAAGAGAAAACAGAAGGCTTCTGTTAAGTGTCACGGCTGCAAAGAAGGAATGGGAGGCAACGGTTGACGCAATTGAAGAGCCGATTTTTGTAACTGATTTTGATTATCAAATATTGCGGGCTAACCTCGCAACCTTTCAGATGCTGGGCAAGGGTGTTAGTGAAGTAATCGGGCATAAATGTTATGAAATATTGCATTGCTCAAAGGAGCCAGTACCTGATTGTCCTGGAAAAAAGGCAAGGGATAGTGGCGAACCGGTAACTGATACTTTATCCTTCAAGGGTATAAAAAAGAGAATGACCTGCAGTGTCTATCCTCAGGTATTTGCCAACGGTGGTGGACTTGTCCATCTTCTACATGAACCCGGTATAGCAACTGAACAGCAGGCACAGACAATGGCAAAATATGAAAGACTATTTGAGGATGCGACAGTGCCGATTGTTGTTGTTAGTCTTGATGACTATAAAATCACTGATGCCAATCAATCCGCTTTAGAATTGCTAAAATACGACCCTGAAAATCTGGTTGATATGGACTGGGAAAATATCTTTGCCCGGGATGTGAGGGAAAATACAATCAAAGAAATTTTAAATCAGATCCCTACAGGAAAAGTTGATGTAATAACAAGACTCCTTGATAAAAATTACAAAGAAATAGAGGTTAAGATAAAGGCAAATACTGTTGAAGTGGGTAATTTACAATTTATGGAACTATTTTTTATTCCCAAGGAATGATTATTGAAAAATCTGGGTTAAAAAACAGAATCATTTAAATCAGCAGAAAGATTTGATTATGCAAATTTGTCATATAAATATGATAAAATTACATAAATTTGTCATATGAATCTAAAAAAAGAAACGATTATTGAGGTCCTTTCTGATTGGAATTTCTGGCGTAAAGAGATTGATATTGGAGTCCAGCGAGATAATTATCTAAAGAAGATTCTGAGATTCATAAAGAGCAATAAGATTATTTCTATCATCGGTATCAGAAGAAGCGGAAAATCTACCCTTATCTATCAAGTGGCATATACATTGATCAAACAGGGAATAGCAAAGAGTGATACTCTTTTGGTGAATTTTGAAGAGCCTCAGTTTGAAGGTGGTGATATTAAACTTCTTTTTAGAATCTATGAGGCATATCAAGAGATCATTAGCCCTGCAGGTAAACCTTTCATATTCCTCGACGAAATTCAGAATGTAAGAGGCTGGGAAAAATTCGCGCGCAGCATAAATGAGAAAAAAACCGCAAACATAGTCATCACGGGTTCTTCTTCAAACCTTTCAAGTAAAGAATTATCTATGGTTCTCACCGGACGGCAATTATATTTTGAAATCTTCCCTCTATCCTTTTTAGAATTTCTCCATTTTAAAGGGCTCAAAATAAATACCTCTATAAAGGATTTAATATTAAATGCGACACGAATAAAGAAATATATCAGAGAATATATGGAAAATGGAGGTTTTCCTGAAATTGTTTTAAATGAAGATGAGGAGTTTAGGCGTCGGGTGTTAATCAGTTATTACGAAGATATAATTAATCGTGATATCATTAACCGATACAGAATAAGTAAGGTTGAACAAATAAAAGCAACCGCCCGTTTCTATCTAACCAATATTGCCTCTCCGATAAGTTTCAACAGCGTGGCAAGATTCACAAAGTTACCTGTGGAGACAGTTAGAAGATTTTCGTCCTATTTAGAATCTTCTTATCTAATGTTCTTTGTGAAAAGATTTTCTTATTCAATAAAAGAACAGGAAAATAGTCCCAGAAAGGTCTATTCCATCGATACCGGACTTTCTAATAATATCGGTTTTAAATTCTCAAAAGATATCGGCAGACTCGCAGAGAATATCGTTGCCTTACATTTGAGGATATTGCAATCTGATAACCCTGATATAGGGATTTATTACTGGAAAAATCATTACGGTGATAAAGAAGTTGATTTCGTGATTAAAAAATCAGAACGGATAGATCAGTTAATACAGGTTTGCTGGGATATTGGGGAAGAAGTCACCCGAAAGAGAGAGATTGATTCAATCCTTAAAGCAATGGATGAGTTCAATCTTGATAAAGGCATAATAATCACCGGTGATTATGACGAAGAAGAGAAAATAAAGAACCGAAGAATTGTATATATCCCTTTATGGAAATGGCTCTGTGGTTTAAAAAATGAAAAAGATCTGGGTTAAAAAAACAAAATCCTTCAAATCTGCAGAGAGATTTGATATTGAATACTATCTAAAGATGAGTCCTGCACAAAGGTTAGAATTGATGCAGATTTTAAGAGAGATGTATAATAAAATCAAGTTTCCTAAAATAAATGAAGGTAGAAAAGGATTACGAAGATCTGTTAAGATTATTCAACAAACATAGGGTAAAATATTGCATTGTTGGAGCATTCGCAGTTGCATTCTATGTCCGACCAAGATATACGAAGGACATTGATATTCTAATTGAACCGAGTCAAAAAAATAGCGATAAAATTGTTAAAGCATTGCATGATTTCGGATTCGGCAGTTTGGATTTAAGACCAGAGGATTTTACAAAAGAATGTAGAATTATACAATTAGGTTTTGAACCGGTGAGAATAGATATAATAACTTCTCTCGTTGGTTGCACTTTTCACGAAATCTGGAAAAACCGAAAATTTGGGAGATATGGTAACACAAAAGTTTATTTTATTGGGATTGATGAGTTGATAAAAAATAAAAAAGTCTCCGACCGCAAACAGGACAAAATTGATCTTGAACTCTTGCTGAAAATAAAAAGAAAATCTAATAAATAGACAAATCATATCTCACTTTTAAAACAGATATGTACATTTTACCTTACAAATAATAAGGAAATAATTATCGGGGCATTTGTTTAACCCGAAATGCTGACTTGAAATGAATGATTCAAGGAAAAATATTTGGCCAAAAGAATATAAATTTGCTGTTGGCTTAAGCCACGATGTTGATGAAACGAAGAAGACCTATCAATATATCACGCATTTTGTAAGGACTTTTAGACCTTATCACATTTTATCAATAATTAGCGCTAAAGAGCCTTACTGGAATTTTGAAAAAATTATGAACTTAGAAGAAAAATACAGAGTCCGCTCAACATTCTTTTTCCTCCACGAAACAAAAAGATCAAATCTTACAAACCCAACCGAGATTACAGCAACTTTTTTTAAAGCCAGTTTTTTAGAAAAAAAAGTTGCGGATATAATTAAGGTTCTTCATAAGAATGGCTGGGAAATTGGATTACATGGTTCGTATGATTCTTATGACAAAATGGAGCAATTGAAAAAGGAAAAAGAAATGCTTGAGAGAATAGTTACTGGAAAGATTTTGGGAATTAGACAGCATTACTTGAGGTTAAAAATTCCAGAAACCTGGTTGATACAAAAATCACTTGGGTTTACCTATGATGCAAGTTTTGGTTCAAATGAAAGAATAGGATTCCCAGACAATAGATTGTTTCCTTTTAAACCCTTCAACGATAGTTTCATTGTAATACCATTGACCATTATGGACTATGTGCTATTTGCCAGCAGGAAAAATTTCGGTGACCAATTGGCAACTTGTGAAGAACTTATCAAAATGGCACAAGCAGACAGCGCACTTATTGTTATTCTCTGGCATCAAAGAGTCTTTAACGAAAATGAATTTCCTAATGCGATAAGGCTATATGAAGATATAATCAAAATGAGCATTGATAGGGGAGGCTGGGTAACTCCCTTAATCAAAATTGCGGAATGGTGGAATGCAAAGAGCATCTAATAAGTCAGTGATACCAGAAGAATTAAAATTCAATAGTAATTTTAAGAAAGCAACATTTTTGCAACGTTCTAAAATGGACCGCAGTTATTATGACAAAAAATATTTTGCTTCTGGTTATAAACACTCACTGTATATTGACCGAGCATTTATTAAAGGCATAGTAGAGAAATACAATATACCTCCTAACACCTTCTTACTTGACTTGGGTTGCGGAACCGGCTGGTATAGCAACTTGTTTGCTGAATTAGGATTTCAGGTGGTCGGCATTGATTACAGCAAAACAGGGGTTATAAAGGCAAGGAACCTTTATGGAGATAAGATTTATTGGGTGGTCGGAGATGCATTCAATATGCCATTTAGCACCAAAAAGCCATTTAATATTATATTTTGCTGTGATTTTCCTCCCTATAATTTGATTGACACTCCAGAGCAGGCAATTGAAATCACAAAAAATTTCTTTGAATATCTAATAAAAGACGGCATCTTTATTTTCATCTGGAGTAGTAAACTTACTGGCAAAAGAGTTGGTGATAGTGTTATAATTGAATACACAACCAATCAGGTGAAAGAAATTTTTTCAAGTTTTGGAAAAATTATTGGTGATGTTTATACCACCAATAAACAACTGTTTCCGCTCCTGGGGAAATATTCAATTAGCAAATTTGTCACAAAGTTAACTTCTTTCGCAGTGAAGGTCCACCGTAGAAATGTGAGGATAATCTGTGTTGTTAAAAAATAGTATCAAAATCGTAAAATGTTTTAAGGCTTTAATTTTTTATATATGGGTAATGTTAATAAATTGATTGAATTGATCAATATAGTAAAACATCCGAGAAATCTTGTATCACGTATTATAGATAATATCATTAACCCATTAATGGATCTGACAAGAGACAAGCACAATATATTATCTGATCTAAAAGAATTAAACGAAATAAGAGAAAGGGCATGCTTAAAAACAACAATAAATGATTATCTTGAAACACTTTTCATAGAATCAATATGCATAAAACCAAAATTGATTGTAGAATTAGGTGTTGAAACTGGCCAATCAACATTCGTTTTTGAGCGGGTAGCTAAGTTATGCAACTCAAAGTTGATTAGTGTTGACATTAATGATTGCTCTAACGCCTGCTCTTGGTCTGATTGGATCTTTGTTCAAAAAGATGACATTGAATTCGCAAAAGAATTTGAATCTTTCTGTCAAAGACACGGAATTGAGCCCAAAATTGATATTCTTTTTATTGATACGAGCCACTTATTTGAGCATACACTCAAGGAGATAGAATCGTATTTCCCCTTTCTATCAGATAAAGCAAAAGTATTTTTCCATGATACAAACATACGAGACATCTTCTTTAGAAAAGATGGAACAATGGGGGTGGGCTGGAACAATGAAAGAGGAGTTATCAGGGCACTTGAAAAATACTTTGGTAAGTCCTTCAACGAGAGGCACGATTTTATTGACTACAGAAATGGCTGGTTGATCAAACACTCTCATCATTGTAATGGTTTGACGATATTGGGAAAAGTGACTTTTTAAACCTTTGCTATAAAAAATAAGTGGATTTTCTTGTGGCATTTTGATACTGAGGGGCCAAACATTGATTGTTTAATGTTAATTTCTCAAATGAAAATTATGGGACTGAAAAGATACCTGCAGGAGATAATTAAAAAAATAGCACGAATTTATAAGAAATTTGGTATTACCGGTTGCACTAAGGTAGTACTATACCATACTGTTGTCAGATTTTTGTTACTACCATATTTCCGACATAGAATAAGCAATCTTGCCAGAAATTTGCCTATAAGAGCTTATATAAAATTTTCGTTTTCAAGTGGCTGGGGACTAATGAGGCCTATTCAAAGAAGGCTGGAGATAGAAAAACTCTTGTCAATTTTAGAATCACAAAAACCAAAATATATTTTAGAGATCGTAACGGCTAAGGGAGGAACACTATTTCTATTTTCCCGGGTTGCACGTGCGGATGCTTATTTGATTAGTGTGGATTTGTTTTCCGGGGATCCCATTGGAAGCTACGCCTGGAAAAATTCCTTTTTATGAATCGCTTGTTTTACCACGTCAAAAATTGTATATAATAAAGGGAGATTCTCATGCCCAAAGCACGTTAGAAAGAATTACGCATATTATACGGGGAAATAAGATCGACTTCCTTTTCATTGATGGAGACCACACTTATGAAGGTTTAAAAAGAGATTTTGAAATGTATTCACCTCTAATTGGAAAATGTGGTATTATAGGGTTTCATGATATAAAACTTTATGACCCATTAGCGGGTTGTGAAGTAAAAAAGTTCTGGGATGAGATTAAGAAGGAATATAAGTATTTGGAAATTATTGAAAAAGAATCACCTTGGGGCGGGATAGGCTTAATTTACTTGTGATTTTTTGGGGATTTTCTCTAAATTTTTTGGAAAATATGAACAAATAAGGAAAATTTCCTTGATAACTTGAATAATAAGAATATTTAACGATATGCATTTGTCTCCAACACTGTGTAAAAAAATTAGTCAGATGAATAAACCTGCCTCTGCTGCAAAAACTAATTCATTAATAAAGAATTTTATGTTTCTTGTGATGGTCCAAATTGCTAATTATGTTTTCCCATTGATTTCGTTACCGTATCTAGTTCGTGTTCTTGGACCTGAAAAATATGGGTTAATTGCTTTTGCCCAATCCTTTATTGGATACTTCATTTTGATTACTAATTATGGCTTTGACCTTTCAGCTACCCGGGAAGTCTCAATCTATCGTGAACATAAAGATAAATTATCTGAAATCTTTAGTTCGGTGATATATGCAAAAGTACTATTGTTGCTATTTTGTTTTGTTGTTTTCCTTTTTTTTCTGCAAATAGACAAATTTAGAAAGGATTTTTTGGTATATGTATTAACATTCGGACTTATTGTAGGGCAAACTCTTTTCCCACTGTGGCTATTTCTTGGATTAGAAGAAATGAAATATATCACAATTCTTACAGTTTTAGAAAGAGCCGTTTTTACTGTATGCATATTTATTTTTATCAAGAACTTAAACGATTATGTTTATGTCCCGTTGTTTAACACTATAGGTTATTTGATATCAGGAATTTTGGGTTTCCTAATTGCTGTCTTAAAGTTTGGCGTTATTTTCAGAACGCCCAAACTTAAAAACATATTTTCTCAAATTAAGCAAGGTTGGAATAGTTTTGTTTCAACTACTAGTGTAAGTCTATATTCTACAACCAATATTTTTATCCTTGGATTGTTCTGGAATAATGTAATAGTTGGACATTACGCTGCTGCTGAAAAATTGATATATGCAGTACAGAGATTATTGGTACCATTATCCCAAACGGTATATCCATACATCAGTAAGACCGCACATGAGAAAAAAGAAGAAGCAATTTTTTTTATAAAGCGTATCCTACATATAAATATTGCGACAGGGATAATACTTGGTATTACTATATTTTTAGGTGCAGGATTAATAATAAATATAGTCCTTGGACCAATGTACCAACAATCTATTTATGTTATGCAAGTGCTCGCTTTCTTACCGCTAGCTAGTGCAGTCGCTAATGTGTTAGGATTCCAAACTATGCTACCTTTTAAAATGGACAGTGAGCTGGTTAAAGCATCTCTAATTGGTGGACTAATTAATATCACGGCAGCATTTATTTTGATCCCATTTTTTGCGCATCTTGGAGCAGCCGCTGCATTTTTAAGTACAATGTATTTTACTTGCTTAATTCTATTCTTATTCTTAAAAAAAGCAAAAATAAATCTCTTACATTGAAAAGAGCAGATCCGTTGGATTGAAAATTACAGGTGACATACGTTGAGATGGACGCAATTATTAAAAAATTGTTAGAGGAGTACAGAATTTTTGTAGTTATCGTGACATATGGTCTACGTTCATCCTATTTAAAGCGCTTGGTTATATCTTTATTACAAACCTCAATAAATAAGATTATTATAGTCAGTAATAAATGCCACACTGAATATCGTGAGTATCTTGAAGGAGTAAATACGAGTGAGAATAGGGTAATAATAATTGAGAATTCTGAAAACTTAGGTTCGGCAATCGGATTTGGTATGGGTATAAAAGAGGCACTTTCAGATCGGGATTGTGAGTTTGTCTGGTTGATGGATGATGATACCCTGCCCGAGGAAAATACGCTTCAGACCCTGCTGGAGAAATGGCAGAAACTCAGTCTCAATTATGGAAAAGACAACTTTGCCCTGGTCTGTTTTCGACCCGACCAACAGCCAGAAATAGCACGCGGTTTATCTTCGTATGGCTATTATTTGAGGCCTGGTTCTTTTTTCAGTTTTCATCTCCTTAATATGCCCTCACGATTATTAAGGTTCGTATTGCCTCCAAGACATAAACCTGTAGAATTTCCAGAAGTTATAAGAGTTCCTTATGCGCCATACGGTGGATTCTTTGCCCACCGGTCGGTTTACGAAAGAATCGGACTTCCCAATTCAAATTTTGTCCTTTATCAGGATGACCTTGAATATACCCTCCGCCTTACACGCCTGGGTGGTTTTATTTTTTTATGTCCATCAGCTCGCATCAATTCTCAGGAGATTGCCTGGGATAATTTGAGGCGTTTTCCATTTGGGATGCTCCCTTGGTTAGATTCCAAAGAGGAATTCAGGGTTTATTACGGGGCAAGGAATACTGCATACTTTGAAAAGAAATACTACAATAAAAAGATATACCGAATAATAAATCGTACAATCTACCTTATACTCCTTATATTATTAGGAACATATACGAAGAAAACAAAACGACTAAAATTGATTCTTACCGCAATTAAAGAAGGAGAATCAGGAAGGTTGGGATACAATCCATCATTTCCACTCCCATGAATCCCCAACGCAGGTATGTCATCATTACTCCATTAAAAAATGAAATAAAATTTCTTCATGAATTTATCAAATGTGTTATAAACCAAACTATTTTACCCTCACTATGGATACTGGTTGATGATGGAAGTACAGACGGCTCATACGAACTAATTAGTGAATGGACAAAAAAAATATCCTGGATAAAGGTTTTGAGGCTCAAGGCGAGAAAGAAGCGTGAGATTGGTTTTCATTATTCAGAAGTCGTGGCTAAAGGATTCGAATATTTTAAGAAAATATGGCATTATTCATTTGACTACATTGGAATCCTTGATGCCGATATAGTACTGCCCTATGACTACTTTGAAAGGCTAATTAAAAAATTTGAAGAAGATAAAGGCTTAGGTATTGCAAGTGGGATTGTAGTATGTAAAATGAACAATAAAACCATATGGGAGAAGGAACCCCCGGAATGGCCCTGCGGTGCGGCAAGGCTATGGACAAGGGAGTGTTTTGAAAAAACTGGTTGGAAATTGGCAAGGGCACCAGATAGCGTCTCAACGGCATTAGCTATGAAAATGGGATATAAGACTCGTAATTTCAAAGATTTAAAAATAACCCACCTTCGTCCTACCTGGAGTGGCAGTGGTTTCTGGTATGGATTTATTGATATTGGTAAAAGCAGATATTATCTCGGCTACGACCCAATATTTATTACTTTTGCTTCATTAAAATATACTATTGATTATCCACATACTGGGACTGTTCCTTTCTTGATCGGTTATTTTAGCGATTTGATTGCGAATAAAAAAAGGATTGAGGACAAAATAATTATTGACTTTTTCAAGAAAAGGTTGTTCAGCAAAATAATTTCTGGATATAGAAGATTATTCCAAATGACAGGATGCGAAGGTTAAATATCATCTTTGCTTCAGATTATATTGCCCCTAGTCCGGGCGCATTTATCAGAAGTCTTGAACTATTATCAGAAATTATCATAAAAAATGGTGGTAAAGTTGCTTACCTTTTTAGCGAACCCCGCAATTATTTTGATAGACTCCGGAAATACGGTGATGTTTATATTTGCAAAAAAACCACGAATAGACGTTTTAGTATTTCTTCTCTTTTAAGTATGGCGCGTGCTTTAAAAAAAATTAATGGTGATGTAGTCCATATTCATTTTTTAGGATTGGCATATTTGTTATCGGCAATTATACTCAAATTTTTTTATCATCACAAGATAATCGTCCATTACCGTAATCCTCCAGTGAGTTTATTAAAGCAATCAACATTTATTCATAAATTTAGCCCCTTATTTTATTATTTTCTCAATCTATTTTTTATTGATACCAATATAGTTATCAGCGAATCTATAAAAAAATTGCTCATAGAAAGACATTTTGCTAAGCCGGATAAGATTCAGGTTATATACAATGGAATTGACCCCAATATTATAATAAATGATTTTACAGAAGCAGAGAGACTGCTTGAGAGCAAAATTAAAAGAAAATTATCCGGTCGTTTTGTCGTAGGGATGATAGCAAATTTTTCACCCCAGAAGGACCATAAGACAGTAATAAAAGCCGCAGCGATTTTGGTTAAAAAGTTCCCTAATCTATTGTTTATCTTCGTAGGTTCGGAAAAATTTATTGAAGGTGCCGGATATATGGAAAAAGCAAAATCATTTGTTGTTGAAAATAATTTAACAGATTATATTTGTTTTGCTGGAGAAGCAAAAAATGTTTATGAGATAATACCACGGTTTGACATTGGACTTTTGATTTCAAATTTTGAAGGATTTGGAAACGCATTAATCGAATGTGCAATAGCAGGCAAACCAATAATTGGCACTGCTGTTGGAGGAATAAAAGAAATTATTGAAGACGGAAATAATGGTTTCTTAATCAACCCCAATGGTTATAAAGAACTTGCTCAAAAAATTGAATTGCTTTTGAGTAACCCGGAGTTAAGAGCCGAAATGGGCAACAGAGCTAAAAGAGTTGCTTTGGAGAGATTCTCTGTGGGAGCATGGGTCAATAATATAACTACTCTGTACGAAAAAATTATACTTAAAAAATGAATGTAGTTTTTGCAGCAGACTATATTGCCTCAAGTCCAGGTGCATTTATTACAAGTTTAAAGTATCTGGCTAAAGAACTGAAAAACAAAGGTTATAAAGTTGCATTTCTTTTTAGTGAATATCGCAATTACTTGGAAGAATTAAAAAAGTTTGGTCTAGTATATGTTTGCAACAAAACTACAAATCGTAAATTGAGCCTTCAAGCAATCTTGAATATGATACGGGCGTGTAATAAAATTAATGCCGATATCGTCCACATACAATTTATTGGTCTGGCTTATTTGGTAGCGGCAATAATTGCAAAACCTTTTTTAGGATATAAGTTGATAGTCCACTGGCGGTGTACCCCTGAGGGGGCAATAAAAAAAGACCTTTACCATAAATTTACGCCGTCTCTGTATAACATCCTCAGTAGTCTATTTATTGATGCCAATATAGCAATAAGCCAGACAATAAGGGAAGTTTTAATAGACAGAAAATTTTCTCCAGCCAAAAAGGTTCATCTTATATATAATGGAATTGATGCGAATGAATTTACAAATTCTAATTATGAAGAATCACAATCATTAATTGAAAGGCTAACAGGCAAGAAATTGCATTCAAAATCAGTCATTGGTATGATTGCTGATTATTCGGTAGAAAAAGACCACGAAACTTTTATAAAATCAGCAGATTTAGTATTGAAGAAAAATGATAATGTTATTTTTCTCATTGTGGGTTCAGAAAGGAAATTTTTTGGCACAGGCATGAAGAAAAAATTATTAAAAATGATTGAATCACTAAATCTTCAGGATAGCGTAATCCTTTTGGATAATTGTCCAAATGTGATAAAATTAATCCCCCGGTTTGATATTGGAGTATTATGTTCCCACTATGAAGGTTTCGGAAATGTATTGGTTGAATATATGATGGCAGGTAAACCCGTGATCGCAACAAATACTGGAGGTATAAGAGAAATAGTACAGGATGGAATAACGGGTTTTTTAATCACACCCCGAGATTGTTTGGAACTTGCAGACAAGATAATTCGTCTATTAACAGATGTTGAGTTAAAGACCAGAATAGGAATGAATGCCCGAAGGATAGTTGGCGACAAATTTTCGCTATCAACATGGCTCAATAGTATATGCGCATTATACAGCTTTTTTTCACGTTAGAGGTTTTCTAACTGATTTTATATGCTTATTTACTGTGGAAATGCCAACGCAATAACAAACAAAATACTGAAAAATATTTCTGCAAAGGATAAATTCCTTTATGCCGGTGATAATATCGTCATCTTAAACAACGATGGAAATAGCCGAATATTAAAGGATTCAATAAATTCCGTGGTCTTTATTGATGGGGATATTCTGAATATTAAGAAAAATTCAGTTTCGTCATTACTCGAAGCGAACAGTAAAAATCTTTTAAAAAAATTGGAAGGCTATTTTTTTCTACTTATCTGGGATAAAACCAATAAGAAGACTTTAATAATCAATGATAAATTAGGGTTGTATCCATTGTATTACACATTTACCAATCAAAATGAGTTAGTCGTTTCCACAAATCTCGAAGAATGTGCACATACATTTAGTCTTTCATTAAGCATTGACCCTGTAGCCCTTAAACAATATGCGACATTCAATTACATTCTCGGCGAGCGAACCTTTATAGAAAATATCTTTCGGTTTAAGCCGGGCACAGCGCTAGTCTGGGACAATAAGAATACGACAAAAGAGAACTACTGGGATGTCTCCCAATCATTTTCTAATGCCAAAGATAGTATATCGGAGAAAGAATTTCTAAAGGAATTTCCTGGAAAGATACAAGAAGTAATTTCAGATTGGATTGTCGGGAAAAAGAAAATCGGGATATTCCTCTCTGGAGGCTATGATTCAAGGGCAATCCTTGCCTGCCTTTACAATCTTGGTGTCAAAGGGTATGCTTATACCTGGGATAATCCGGCAATTAAAGAAACAGACATTGCCCAGAGACTTGCTGAAGCAACAGGATTTAAATTGAGATACCTGCCTTTTTATCCTGAAGAAAAAGATACAGAAAAACTTATTTATGAGGTAGGAGAATTAACTGATTTTTCTTTCCCTTTGTTTCATATCGGTCGTTATAATGCAATAAAACAAATATCAGATAGTGTGGATATAATCTTCTCTGGGCAAGGAGAGTTGATAAGAATTACACCTGTTCCCAATGATTATATCTCTCAAATCACACTCTCTTATATTTATAAAACCCGACCTCCTTATAGGGCTGAACATTTTTTCCAAAACGAAGACATGTCTAGTGATCTATTCCAAGATTTTGAATATCGGCATCTTTCCCCTACTCAACAATTAACTTGTTTCCTTTTATATAATGCTTATCGGGATGATTACGGAATGCTCAGATATGGAGAAAGCAAGATAATTCCTGTAGCAATGCCATTTTTTGACGGAAGAATAATCGAGCTGCTACTAAAAAGTCCATATTCAATTGCCCGACTAAAGTCCTGGAGAAGAAATGTTCCCTTTACTTTTAAAACCCGTAGGATTTACTATAATATTGTTAACCAGATGGCACCCCATTTACTGAATATTCCACTTGACCGGGGCTATCCACAGAGGTTTGATAATTGCTATTTGAATTCAGTTTTAAACGGTATCTGGACCTTAAAGAACTCAATCTTTTTCAGAAAAAACAAGAAAGAAATCCCACCCTGGTGGAGATATATCCATAATTTATTATCACAAAATAAAACACTAAATAGAGAATTTTACAATGAACAGAAATTGAGAGATTCTTTAAATAGATTTCCCAATTGGTCTCCTGAAGAGAGTTATGAATTGGAAAAAGTTGCACGATTTGAACTTTGGTTTCGCCATTTTATTGAGCATAATTATTAATTAATAAAAAATGAATAAAAAACCAAGAGTTTGTATAGTTCGGCAATATTATTTTCCTCAGGAAGTTCACTTACGCCGGGATGTAAAAGCGTTGAGAGAAGCTGGTTTTGAGGTGGATGTAATATGTGCAAGGGATAAAGGAGAAAAATTATACGAAGAGTGGAATGGAGTCAATATCTATAGAATACCAGTGCGCCATCTAAGAAAGGGGATAGCAAGATATTTGTATGAGTATCTATATTTCTTTGTTAGAGCGACTCTTCTACTTACTGAATTATTTTTCAAGAAAAATTATGATTGCATTGAAGTAGATACGATGCCAGATTTTTTGGTTTTCTGCACAATTATCCCCAAATTATTTAAGCGAAAGATAATTCTTTATCTTTTTGAAAATATGCCAATGCTTTTTGCTGAAAAACAGAAAATTTCACCGCAACATTTACTAATAAAAATTCTCAAAATTGTTGAACTTTTGTGTATCAAATTTGCAGACCAGATAATCACTACGCATAGACGTAAGGAGAAATATTTTGAAAAAAGTCTCATAATATTAAATGTTCCAGATGAAGAAATATTTTATCCCGCTGGCGAAAAAATGTTTAGTTATGAGATTAGTCAATCTGATATCTATAATGCAAAGGAAAGTATAAATCTCATAACCCACTCAACACTCACCGAAATCTATGGCATTCAGAATATAATTAAAGCCATAAGTGCTTTGAAAGAAAAGTATCCTAAAGTAATATGCATTATAATTGGTACTGGTGAGTACCAAAAGGAATTAATAGCGCTTTCCAGGTCTTTGGGTCTTGATGACTATGTTCACTTCAAGGGTTTTATTCCTTTTGAAAAGATTGCTGAAGAACTAAAAAAAGCGGATATTGGAATTGTCTCGGTACTCAACGACTACTTATTGCCTAACAAGTTATTTGAATACATCTGCTTGGGGATACCGGTTATATGCTCATCAATAAAGGCTGTCAGAGATTTTTTTTATGATGATGAGTTAATTTTTTATAATCCAAATGATTACCAAGAACTTGCTAATTGTATTGAATGGACTATGTTTCATTATAACATTGCAGTAGATAAGGCAAAAAAAGCATGGATGAAATATCGTAAGAACGATTGGCATAAACTAAAGAATTTATATATCAACTGTCATCATCAATCAAAGAAGCAATTATGAATTTCACAGCCTTTTTGCAATTAGTTTTAGGATTTGTTATTTGTGTATTTCTATTGACTTTTATTATAAGGAAATGGAAAGAATTACCACTGCTACTCCTTCCCTTAGTCTGGTATCTTCCTGAGCAGACATCGCAGGGCAGATTATTAGAGAACTATATGTACATCAGATGGTTTACAATTGTCTTAATACCGATAGTAATCGTTATTGAAGTTTTGAGACGAAGGAATCTTTCTAAAACAATGATTGTTGGGAAAATTCTGCCCGCAATTGCAGTTTTTGTTTTTTTCACCATCGTATCAGCGGTAATAAATAACACTTCTTGGATTGAGACAATAGGATATCTTGCCGTTTACTTACGCTACCCACTTTTCTTTATTTTGTTGATAAATATACAATGGGAGGAGAAAACAGCGCAAAAATTTATAGTCTTGTTTTTAATTTTGCTATTCATTCAGGTGCCTGAGATTCTTTATCGGCATTATGCCCTCGGGATTACCGGCGACGATATTTCCTGGTCTCTCGGTGCCTGGGGGACAACGAATCTTGGTATTTATAGTATTTATGCTTCCTGTATTATTGTTTCACATGGCCTACACAATCGATTTACAATATGGCATATTTTAGGAATTATTGTGTTTTTCCTATTCGCTCTATTTGGTGAAATAAAATCCATCGTCCTTTGGCTACCAATGACTATTCTATTAGTATTCTATTTTTATCCCTTCAAGAGCCGAATTAAGAAATATTCAGTTATATTTATCGCATTGTTGATTGGAATTATTTTTTTCCAAATATTTTACAATAACTGGCAGAAATTACATGGGCGTAATATTGCGACTATTCTGCAGACCACCTATCTAACACTTGAAGGTGAGGTAGCCACAGAAACCAAGTATTCTGCATACAGATTAGGAATTTTATTGCAGGTTTGGGAGAATATACGAACCAACACCTCTACTCTTTTGTTGGGGGATGGGCCAGGTTCAAGTTTGGTCGGTAACTTTTTTGGAAGACCGGGCAGGATAACCCAGGTTGTAACTAACACAAAAGATACACCAAATCAAATTGCCTCCACAATACTGGATGTTGGCGTAATTGGTTTGCTCCTCTACTATTTTATACTCATTGCACTTTTTTTAGATGTTAGAAAAAAAATTCTCAATGAGAGTCATAATCCGAATAAATTATTCGGTATGTTAAAAACTGCGTACCCGGGGATCATTTTCTATTATCTGTTCATTGGTCCACTATATCACCCTGTATGGCGATTTGATGCGGCCTCTTACATTTTTTATTTTATTTCAGCTGAGCTCTTCCGTGCCACAAATCTTTCTAATATATCAGTGAAAAAATAATAACTTGTTAGAGATTTGCGTAACGAACCCAATTTTCAACAAAGACTGGGATATATTCATCCGGAGTCATCCCGAGGGGACAATCTTCCATACCTCAAATTGGGCAAGGGTGATTCAAAAAACTTATGGATACGAACCTTATTATTTTGTGGCAGAATCAAATGGGAAGATTAAATTTGGTTTACCTTTCTTTATTGTCAAAAAGGAATTTAACCGCAGGCGCCTTGTATGTTTGCCGTTTACTGATGAATGTCCACCTTTGTTCTCCGGCATTCAGGAAAAAGATGTTATTTCTACAATTATCAAAATGATAAAAGAAAAATCCTTTAAAAATATTGAAATTAGAAATGGTAATATTGATTTATTTAGAGAATTCAATTTCAAAACTTATAATTATTATAAGTTGTTCAAACTCGACCTTACCCCAGGTTTAGAATCACTCTGGAAAGATTTTAAACAAAAATCAATAAGATACCCAATTAAAAAGGCGCAGCGCTATGGTGTAGAAATAATTAAAACTATTGAACCATCCGATATGGATGTTTTTTATAAACTTAATTTAATTACTCGCAAAAAACACGGCGTTATCCCCCAACCTTACCGATTTTTCAAAAATATTCTAACTGAAATCTTCAATGCAGGCTATGGTTTTTTGTTAATTGCCAAATACAAAGATAGACCAATCGGTGCAAGTATATTTTTTACATTTAAAGATGTTATATACCACAAGTTTAATGCATCTGACACAAATTATGGCGCATATCAGCCCAATCATTTAATATTATGGAGTGTAATCAAGTGGGGGGTTGAAAATGGTTATAAGACACTTGACTTAGGTAGGACTTCACCTGATAACAAGGGGTTAATGGCTTTCAAGCGGCACTGGGGTGCCCAAGATTTTGATTTGCCCTATTATTACTGGCCAGAAATTAAAGGGGCGAGTTCTACAAAAGAAAGCAGTTGGAAATATCAAATCGCAAGTTCAATTTCAAAAAAGATGCCAATTATGATATTAAAAATTGCCGGGAGTTTATTTTACAGATACTTTGGATAACTCTGGATAGGCTGTGTCGCAATGTCATTTTGAGGAGCGAAGCGACGAAGAATCTCAATAAAGGTAATGAAAAAACGGGATTCTTCGCCCACCTTCGGTGGGCTCAGAATGACAAATTAGGGATTATGACACAGCCCCAAAAGATATGCCAATAATTTATGGGTGAATTGATAAGATTTTGGAAGTTACCAAGAGAACATGAAAAACTTTTACTACCTTCAGATGAAGAATTTGAAAGATTTCTTTTTGAAAGATATCAAAAAATGGACGATTTTAAAGGTTTAAAATTTTTTTATACAATTAAACCTTTGATTCCCCGTTTCTTGCAAATTTCCTTAAGAAGATTAAAGGCGAAATCAATTAAAAACAAATTTCCCAATTGGCCCATTGAACCATATCTTGAAGATTTTAAAAAAACGAGCTTAAAATATATTAAGGACATTGAAAAAATTCCTTTTATCTGGTTTTGGCCTAAGGACAAATCTTTCGCCTTATGTCTAACACATGATGTAGAAACTGCTGAAGGTCTTAAGAGGATTAATAAAATTTGCGAAGTTGAAAAGAAATTCGGATTACGTTCAGCATGGTTTTTTGTACCAGAAAGATATTCGGTTCCTGATACACTAATTGATGAATTAAAAGAACAGGATTTTGAAATAGGAATTCATGGATTAAAACATGATGGCAAATTATTTAGTTCAAAAAAAATATTTGACGATAGAATACAAAAAATTCATTGCTATGCTTCAAGGTGGGGTGCAACAGGTTTTCGTTCACCCTCCCTCTTAAGAAATTTTGAGTGGATGAAGGTTCTACCATTTGAATATGATTCATCTTTTCCTGATACTGATCCGTACGGGCCTCAAGCAGGTGGTTGCTTGTCAATTTTCCCTTTTTTTATCGGTAATATCCTGGAAATTCCTGTTACTATGCCTCAAGACCACACCCTATTTGTGATTTTGAGAAAAAAAAATATAGATATCTGGAAGGAAAAAATCAACTGGATTGAAAAAATGAATGGCCTTGCCCTAATTATCGTTCATCCTGATTATTTCAGCAATGAGGTTGAAAGGTATTATTATGAGTTCTTAGATTTTGTTTTATCAAAAGAGAATTTATGGTTTAGTAAACCCATAGAAATCTGTAAATGGTGGAAAGATAGAAATAATTCCAACCTAATAACAGATAAGCATAATAAAATAGTTATTGCTGGCCCGGCTGAAAAACAAGGTACCATAAGCTATATTGAAAAGGTTTCTGCTTAAGAATGACCTTGACTTTTGGAAAAGTTTTAATATAATAATTTAACTGGAGAAAAGATGAAGTTGGCGGTTATTGGGGTTGGTTATTGGGGACCAAATTTGGTTAGGAATCTATTGAATAATAAATCAGTGAGTGAGGTCTATTGTTTTGATATTGATGCAAAAAGGTTGCATAATATTCAACAGCAGTTTCCAATTGTAAAAATTGTAGATAACTATGAGGATATTTTAAACAATCCTAAAATTAACGGCGTGTGTATTGCAACTCCGGCGAGCACCCATTTCTCCCTTGCAAAGATGGCAATAGAATATGATAAACATGTGTTAGTCGAAAAGCCATTCACTGTGACTGTTAGGGAAGCGGAAAATTTGGTTGAACTCGCAAGTAAAAAGAGACTAAAACTTCTAATTGATCATATCTTTATGTATAATGGGGCAGTGCGTAAAATAAAAGAGATAATAGCATCAGGAGAAATTGGAGAAATCCTCTATTTTGATGCGGTGAGGATAAATCTCGGACTTTTTCAACATGATGTCAATGTTTTGTACGACCTCGCCACTCACGATATTTCAATAATGCTATATCTTTTAAATAAAACTCCTAAAGATGTATCTGCTATTGGGATTGGTCATTATAATACAATAGAAGACATTGCCTATATGACATTGTTCTTTGATGATAATTGCATTGCCCATTTCCATGTGAACTGGCTTGCTCCAGTAAAGGTTAGGAGAATACTAATCGGCGGTTCTCAAAAAATGATCGTTTATGATGATATGGAAGCGGTAGAGAAAATAAAAGTTTATGACAAGGGGGTTGAAGTAAAAACGAAAGAAGGTATTTATAAGACATTGATTGAATATCGTACCGGAGATATGTATGCACCCAAGTTTGATACAACCGAGCCCCTTTCATTGCTAGTAAAAGAATTTATAGATGCGATAAAAAATGGGGAAGAGCCTTTATCAAATGGTAAAACCGGTCTTGAGGTTATTAAAATTTTGAATGCCGCCCAAAAATCTTTAAGAAATAATGGTTGTATTGTGGAGTTAAAATGAATATTGTAAATAAAGTTGATAATTACCAGATAATAAAAGATGTAAAATTAGGTGAAAATGTAAAGATCTTTGGTTTTGTCAATTTATATGGTTGTGAAATTGGTGATAATACCAAGATTGGAACATTTGTTGAGATTCAGAAAAACGCAAAAATTGGAAAAAATTGTAAGATATCCACTCATACTTTTATTTGCGAAGGTGTGACAATAGAAGATAATGTCTTTATTGGACATAATGTAACTTTTATAAACGATAAATATCCACGAGCAACAAATCCGGATGGTTCTATGCAGACTGAAGCTGACTGGAAAGTTGTGCCAACTCTTGTAAAAAAGGGTGCTTCAGTGGGTTCCAGCGCAACGATTCTTTGCGGTGTCACGATTGGAGAGAATGCAATTGTTGGGGCAGGAAGCGTTGTCACAAAAGATGTGCCCGACAATACAATAGTTGCTGGTGTCCCAGCAAGGGTTATCAAGAAAATTAAGTGAGTTAGAAAGGAGGATTAATTGCAGGTACCTTTTATGGATTTAAAACGGCAATATGAAATGATCAAAGATGAAATAGATGAGGCTATTAAAAAGACAATTGATTCCTGTGCATTTGTTGCCGGAGAGAAGGTTAAAGAATTTGAAATTAATTTTGCCAATTATTGTGGAACAAAATATGGTATTGCAATATCTTCGGGAACCAGTGCAATCTATGCAGCGTTAAAGGCACTTGATATTGGAAGGCACGATGCTGTAATTACTGTGCCATACACATTTATTGCCACGGTTGAGGCAATCAGTCTAACCGGCGCCACACCAATATTTATTGATATAAGAGAAGATTCTTATACCATTGACCCAGAAAAGATACAAGAGTATATTGAAAAGAAATGTGAATGGATTGAGAAAAAGAATATTTTAAGGGACCAGGAAAAGAAATTAAATGTCAGGGCGATAATTCCTGTCCATCTTTATGGCCAGACTGCGGATATGGATGAGATTATGAAAATAGCGAAAAAATATAATCTTGCAGTGATTGAAGATGCTGCTCAGGCACATGGTGCATTATATAGAGATAAAAAAGCTGGTGCGATTGGAGATCTCAGTGCCTTCAGTTTCTATCCCAGCAAAAACTTGGGAGCTTACGGTCAGGGTGGCATGGTTCTTACAAACAACGAAGGGCTGGCAGAAAAGGTGAGAATGTTGATTGACCACGGACAGAAGGAAAGATATTATCACGAATTTGAAGGCTGGAATTTTAAAATGGATGGTTTCCAGGCCGCTATCCTTAATGTGAAATTGAATTATCTTGATGATTGGAATGAAGACCGCCGCCAGATTGCTTATTACTACAATGCACTATTGAATGGTATTGAAAAAATAATAACACCGAAGGAAATGGAGTACGGAAAACATATTTACCACCTGTATACAGTAAGAATTCCTGATAGAGAAAATTTCCAAAATTTTCTAAAAGAAAATGGCATTGGTACTGGAATTCATTATCCTAAGCCATTACATTTACAAAAGGCTTATAGCCATCTTGGATACAAAGAGGGAGATTTCCCAGTTGCGGAAAAATGTGCCAGAGAGATCGTTTCACTGCCGATGTTCCCGGAATTAACCAGGCAAGAGATTGAATATGTTTGTACCAAAATAAGAGAATGGGCAATGCAGACTTGAAATTTTAAGTATTTATGCTTAAAATTATCCTATTATTCACCGATATTGTTGCAATTGTTACTTCTTATTTCTTTGCTAAATTTCTCCGATATCACGGCGGTGGGCATTATATTCCCAATCAATTAACTACATTTCTATTCCTTGTTTTCGTGATTCTTTTGATTAGTTACCTTTATGACCTTTATAACCATTATTACTACGTCCAATCAGGTCGCGTTTTTTTCAAACTCATCAATGTCTGGATAATTACTTTTATTACATACATTATTGTTGGATTTCTTACCAAATTTTATTTTTTAAACAACAGTCGCGGATTTATATTCTGTTTCTTCTTTATTTCGTATCCTTTAATTGTATCTTTCTTCAGATTACTAATCATACCCAATATTCTTGTCAGCTATTTTTCCAGCCCCGAGCGCCGAACGGTGTGCAAATATATTGGACCTCCAAATAGATTTATTCAATTTAGTCAATTCTTTGAAGAAAATCCTATCATTGGATTTAATCTAATTAATTCTTCTGTTGGAGAGAATGAATCAGTAACTTACGATGTTTTCCTGTACAGCGAAGCAAGAGATTTCGGAAATTTATATGAAGAACTTAAGCAATATTCTTTTATCGGTAAAAAAATCCACATTGCTTCAGGTTTATTCAATGAACTCCCGTTGAAATGGGAATGGTGTAAGATTGAGAATTTACCACTAATTTCACTAAAGATAAATGGTGAAAAAAAATGGCAAAAAATTGTGCGGAGGATAATTGACATTGTCCTTTCATTAATGATTTTGATAGTGTTGTTCCCATTTTTTATCATTGTTGCGCTTGCTATTAAACTGGACTCACCGGGTCCTGTTATATATAAACAAAAAAGATGTGGTAAAGATGGAAAAGAATTTACGCTTTACAAATTTCGTTCAATGTATAATAATAATTCTTATGAAAGAAGGGAGAATGAGTTTAAAGCATTCATTGAAAATAAAATATCAAAAGGTAAGATTATTAACTACGATGAAATTACAAGGCTGGGCAGGATTTTAAGAAGGACCTCCATTGATGAATTACCTCAATTTTTCAATGTCCTGAAGGGAGATATGACTCTGATTGGACCAAGGCCACCCATACCTTATGAGGTTAAATATTATAAAGGTTGGCACAGAGATCGATTAAAAATAAAGCCCGGAGTAAGCGGTCTCTGGCAGGTCTATGGCAGGGGTAGTATGCCCTGTGATTCTTCAATCTTTTTAGATTTAATATATGCCTTGAATCGTTCCCTCACCCTTGATATAAAACTGTTATTCCAGACCGTACCCGCGGTAATATTGGGAAAGGGAGCATACTGAAGCATAGTTTTAGGTTTATGGGCACAGATCTTGGTATGGTCATAAGTTTATTGACTATATTCTATACCACACCTAATATTATGCCATGAAACCATACTGGTAGCTATACCATAACACTTTATACAATGACTATTTTATTTATTTTTTTTATCTACTATCCAATTGACTCCTGGCAGAATGAGGTTCTGGAAGAACTTCAGGTTAGGAATTTTCATTTCACCAGATTCCCCGGTATAAGGCCCTACCACATCTTAGATTTTGACACTACCGCTAGCTGTAGTCTTGCGAAAATAATCTACAACCAGCTTTGGTTGCCAAATCTATCAATACATTCAAAATTTGATACAGTAAAAGCCACCAGGGTTAAACCAATGGCGAATTATGGTTTCCATAAATTTTCGCTTTATCTGCAGCCCGATGTAAAATTTGGAACCGATAGCCTTCCGCCTGATAAAGTATTTAAAAATCTTTTCTCTGCAGACTATGAAAGGGTCTATGCACGATATGATAATGACTATCTGGGGATATTTATCGGCAGGGAAAGGTTTTCTATCGGTCCTTCTCCAAGATATAATATGCTCCTTTCGGGTTATGGACCGCCACTGGACTGGTTTAGTTATCGACTTACTGCAAGGTATATACAGTTGAGTTATTATTTGAGTCGGTTGGATGATATGGTTTGCAAGCCACTTGAATATGTTGGTGATACTATTACTACATTCATAAATGCCCGAAGATATTTAATTATAAAAAGACTTGACTTTACTCCGGTAAACTGGTTTAACTGTAGTTTTTCTGAAGGGGCAACCCAGGGAGGTGAAAATTATGTTTTAATGCCCTATCATTTTAATCCCCTTGTTTTTATTCATACACTCCAACATAACTGGGATAGAGATGCAAATTTATTTTTCCACCTTGACGCCAAGGTCTTTTTGAAAAATTTTGCTTTTTATTCGGCGCTATTGGTTGACGATTATCAACTTGAACCTGACCTTAACGGAGAACCAAATCACTTCGGTATAAACTTTGGTGCCGAATTTGCTGATTTATTTTTAAAAAATAATTTCTTTGTTTTGGAATATCATCTTTTATCAAGCTGGATATATTGCATTTATGCGCCATATCAGAGATATATGTACTATGGTTATCCGATTGGTTTTCCTTATGGTCCTGATTGTGATGAGTTTTATTCTAAGTATATTCATCATCTAAATGAAAAACTTGATTTGTATATTAAAGGTTCTTATCTCCGGAAGGGTGAAAACAGTGTAAATTCTATCTGGCCAATACCGGAAAAACCGCGTATCCCTGGCACTTTTTTCCCGGATGATAATTTTCTTTCAGGTATCTCTCAGAATGTAGCAAATATAAATATAGGGATAAGATACTTTTACAAAAATTTCTTTTTTCTTGAATTTTCTGCAGGATATCTTAATATTCAGAATAGTAAGCATATAAAGAATAATTCAAAGAATTCAATCCAATTACTGGTGCAGGTTGATTTTTTGCATCTGTAAATCAGATATCGTGAAATGTAAAAATTCAATCTGGGATTATATCTTTCTTGCCCGACCTATTCTTCTCATTCCGGTCTGGGCATTTTTTTTAATCGGTTATTATAAAGCAGGGGGTGAAAGATTCCAGTTTAATGAAACCGTAATTACAACTATTTCAGCATACACTGCCCTCATTTCAATTCTATATATACTCAATCAAATAGCAGATAGAAAATCTGATGCCATAAATCAGAAACATCTCCTTATTGCCGAAGGTATGCTTTCAATGAGAAATGCTTACATTGAAATTGGCCTGTTGCTCTTAGTAACTGTTTTTTTATCAATCAAACTTTCTCTAAATATCATTATATTTATGGCAATTTCCTTTCTATTTGGGATTTTCTACTCTTTCCCACCATTCAAATTGAAGGCAATTCCCTTCGCAGATTTTTTGATTAATGGAATCGGTTATGGATTTGTCAATTTCTCGGTAGGATGGTTAACATTTAATAAATTTTCTTTTCAGACTGTTATAAATTCTTTGCCTTATGTCCTGGCGGTTAGTGCAATATTTATTAATACAACAATCCTTGATATGGAAGGAGATAAAAAATGTGGGTATTTGACCACCGGGGTATTTTTAGGCAAACTTGTCTCTGCAGCCCTTGCCATGGTGTTAATCATTTTTTGCATTTTGATTTCTATTATTGTCAGGGATTACCTGTGCCTGATTCCTGCTTTGATATCTCTTCCATTGTTTTTGATTGCGGGAATTAAAGGTGATGAGAAATTTATAAAACTATCAATCAGGATAGGTGGACCATTGCTTATTTTTTTGGTGGGGGTTATTTTCCCATATTTTCTTATCGCCACATTTCTAATTTTTATTTTTTTGCGTATTTATTATAAAAAAAAATTTAATATTAACTATCCAGGTCTGTAGATAATTTGGGGCGATTGTTGCAATCGTTGAGGAATAAAGTAAATCACACTGCCCTTTTAATAAGGGCATTGCAGGGAAGAGGTGATATTTATCACCTTCTGGGGAATTACAGGAAGGCAATAGAAGATTATAGGACTATTCAAAGATATGATGAAAACCAAATCATTGCATACATCGGCATAAGCGAAGTTCTGGAAAAAATGGGTAAATACCAACTTGCCCTTGAGTATGTAAACAGGGCATTTAAAAAATGTTTTGATGATATTAAAAAAATAGAATTGCTCAATCAAAAAGCATTCTTATTAATGAGATTGGGAAATTTGAGCCGTTTAAGAAACATAGACCAATCTATTCAGAATCTCATCAGACACAATAAACAAAAATTAGAAAGAATTCGTATTGCCCTGGCATACAATTTTTATAATCGTAGTATATTCTACCTCCAAACTGGGAGATTTAATCTCGCACTGAAATTTGCTAGAATGAGTGCGCGCATTGCCCTACATCTTAAGGATAAAAGACGTCTGGGTCTGGTTTATAATCTACTGGGCATAATCAACAGAAAATTTGGCAAATTTGATTTATCTTTGAGATACTATCAAAAGAGTCTAACATATTTTACGAAGATTGGTGATATAGGTCAGATCGCCGGGGTCTATACTAATATTGGCAACATTCAGAGCGACTATCAGAATGCCCTTTTATATCACAAAAAGGCATTTTCAATTTTTTCAAAAATCGGTTACAATATGGGCATTGCCGAGGCAGCACATAATATTGGGAATGCCAATTTGGCGCTGGGATTGTGTAGAAAGGCTATTGGAGAATATGTGAAGGCATATAAACTGAGTAGGAAAATGTCCTATAAATTTGGTACAGCGCTCAACCTTGCAGGGATTGGTAAGGCGTATAAATTATTGGGGAATTACAAAAGTGCCTATAAGTGTTTCTTAAAATCTCTATCTCTGTCCACAGAAATTAAAGACCGTGAAGGCATCCTTGAAAATATATATATGATTGCCCTGTTAAAAAATGACAAGGCTGACAAAAATACGTGGTGCTGGTTCAATAAGGCACAGCACTTAGCTGAAGAATTATTAGAGTATAATTTACTTACCGAAATTATCTACGAAGAATTGAGATATTTAATTTTCCAAAACAATACTAAAAAAGCCTTCCGATTAGCAGAAAAAATAAAAGGATTGGATAAAGTCGGATTGAGTATGCGTGCACGGAGTTTTTTGCTCCTTGCAAAAATGCAATTGCAAAATTGTAGAACAGATATGTGCAGTAATGAACAAAAAGAGACAATATTAAAAGAACTTGAAAGAATCTTTAGCCAAACAAGTGACAGAGAAATGGTTTTTTATATCGGGCGGGCATTGATTGATTTTTCATTAATGGAAAATATAGAAAAAGGTGCCAGAGTCTTTGCAACTATGAAACGTCTGCTTGATAAGACAGAGATGAAGGTTTATTATCCAGAGATTTTTTTTCTAAAAGCCAGGTTAAATTATTACCAGAACAAAAAATGGCATAATGATATAAAAAGGGCCCTAAGTCTTGCAAAAGAAATAGGTAGCCTGCGCGTGATTAAAGAGATAGATCAGTGGTTAAAGTTAAGAAGTAAAAAATTTGTCCTTGACAGCCATACCTGTTAGTTTATAATGTGATATGAATAAAATTTTGTTTTCTTTTTTATGTTTCGCCTCTTTTGTCACTGCCCGAAACAACGATTCTCTTGGTGACTCCTTAAAATATAGATCAGATGTGTTAAAAGAAATCAAAAGAGTTGATGCCTGGGTATCACAAGACAAATTTTTGCATTTCTCTGCCTGTGCATCAATCGTAGGCTTGAGTTATCATACGCTTGTCTGCCGTTTAAACAGAGATGAAAATCAAAGTAAGGTTTATTCAATATCTTTTACTGCCTTGATCGGTTTGGGGAAGGAAATATATGATAAAAAGAAAAAAGGACACTTTTCCTGGAAGGATCTATGCTGGGACGGAGCAGGTTTGACCTTTGGTTATTTTGCCTTTATCCACAAATATTAACAAATTGGAAAATAAATGTAGGGCAAGGCTGAAGCCTTGCCCTTTTTTGTTTAAATTTCTATTTCATATGATTATAAGATTTATCATCACGCCATTGAGTTATTGTAAGTTTGATTAAAGCGATATGGCGCGTTTGGAAAGCGTTCCTGAAAGGATAAAAAGAGATAAAAAGGAATTAATTCGTAAGAATTTTAAGATAAAAGGCTTACGCCTTAACTCCATTTAACCAATTCCATTGTTTCTTCTGAATTAGGGATAATCTTAGGTTTTAATGGTTTTAAATGTTTTTTCTCCTTGAATCAATGATAAAATTGGGTATAATATATACCTATGATAAGAGTGCCTAAATTCTTAAAAAAATATTTTTGGGAGATAGATTATAAGAATTTAGATTTTAAAAAACACCGTGTCTATGTCCTCAAACGAATTATGGAATACGGAGACGAGAAGGCTGTGGCATGGTTATGGAGGAACTTTAAGAAGTCGGAAATAAAAAAGGTTTTGATTAAAAGTCGTGGCCTTTCACAAAAAAGCGCCAACTACTGGACGATTATTTTAGATTTACCACGGGAGAGGGTGCAATGTTTGAAGAGACGCTCACCAAAAGGGCAAAAGAAAATCTGGCCATATTAGGCAGTTCAAAGATTTTGAAAGATGCGTATCTTGCCGGAGGAACAGCAGTTGCCCTTCAATTAGGGCATCGTATTTCTGTGGACTTTGATTTCTTCACACCCAAGGATTTTATGCCTAAAATATTTGCTAGTAAATTATCCCGGTTGGGCGTATTTAAGGAAGAGCAGGCAAGTAAAGGAACAGTTTTGGGAAATTTCAAAGGGATAAGATTCAGTCTTTTTGTATATAAATATCCTTTGCTTTTCACTTCGTTGAAATATCAGTCATTAAATGTTGCTGATATTAGAGACATTGCTGCGATGAAAATTGATGCGATAGCAACCCGTGGTTTAAAAAGAGATTTTATTGATTTATACTTTATATGCAATTCGGGTTATAAATTAACTGAGCTGTTGAGTTTTTATGATAGAAAATACAAAAATTTAGCATCTAATATTATCCATATCCAGAAAAGCCTCGTATTTTTTGATGATGCAGAATTTGAGGCAATGCCGAAGATGATAAACCCAGTAGATTGGGAGGATATAAAAAAATTTTTTGTAAGCGAGGTAAAGAGACTGGCTAAATATTAATTTCATCTGACAATTTAACCATAAGTTTACCGATATCTTTGATGCAGAGGTAGTAAAGATATTTTTGGAAGTTATGACCGATAATAGAAAACAGCATTTCGGCATTACACCAATCGGCGAAATATTGATAATACACTTGTAGTATCCAAAGATTTTAATATGTTGAGATTCTAAAATGTTAGAATGTTAGAACGGAGATGAATAGATGATTTTTTTATTTAATACAAATTGATTTATAATCGGAGTAAGGACTTCAGTCCCGTGCGGATTGAGATACCCTGTAGCGTCCGACTTTAGTCGGACGAAGAAAGCCAAAAGTAGCGCCCGAATTTATTCGGGCGAAAAAAATACTCCGAAACACATCGGAATAGTGAATTTATTCCTGTGTGGAGTAGGCAATTTATTGCCGTGTAAGATATTCAAGGGGATACCCCCTGAAAACCCCCGGTATATAGCAAACATTTAAGCGGTGCAAAATCCACCACACCTCGCCTTGCCTGAATATCTTGAGGTAATAGGAATTTCAAAAATTCCAATACTTTAAAAATAATGGTGAGATTCTTCGGGTCTCTAACGAGACCCTCAGAATGACAAAAAGAAAATGCCATTCTGAGCGAACCCTTCACTCCTTTGTCATTCTGAACGGAGCGAAGCGGAGTGAAGAATCTCTTGGGGTTTCAGGGGCGAAGCCCCTGACTATGTTCTGGTCTTTTATCTTTATAATGAAAAATTTCATTATCATTGTATAGGAATTTTTCAAATTCCTATACAATAAAATATCCGTCCATTTGAAAATGGACGCTACAGTTTTGATCTATTTGCGGCGGATAGATTAGGAATATCAGGGACAAAAGGCTTACGCCTTAACTCCAAGGAGATAAAAGGCTTACGGCTTAACTGAACATAATCCCCGCTATCGCTCAGATAAATCCAAAATCCGGCTTAAAATATAGATTAGGTTTCGTCTTTCGGTTTGGAAAAGCGTTTCGTTTATCGTCTTCGTAATTCGTCAAACGAAACCGAAATCCCCCTATATCCCCCTTTGAAAAAGGGGGATATATTTCGCAACCGTTCAACCACTTACGCATTCCCAGTGCTTCGGATTTAGAATTTACATTGGGATCCTGATTTTCATCAGGACAAGTTTTTCAAATTCCAATACAACCAGTTAACGGGATTAAAATCCCTACTCCATTTATAACCATAAAACCATCCAACTATAAAACCATCCGACTATCCGCCTATAAGATTGTCCGACCATCAGACTATAAGGCTATCAGACAATCTCTTTGCCTCTTCTGAATCAGGTATTATCTTCAATACCTTCTGCAAAATCTTTTTAGCATTCATAATGTTGACATTGCGAATAATCTCAATATAATTCATTTATGAAGTATTGGAAAAAGCAAGTCAATGAAGATAAAAAGGCAGAATTGATTGCTCTAATAAAAGAAACACTCATGAATGAACATATATTATTTGCTTATGTATTCGGCTCTTTCATTACTGAACAGATGTTTAATGATATTGATATTGCAGTTTTTGTTGATCTTCAAAAAATATCTCCGAGAACCCTCCTTGAATACGAAATTGAACTTGAGCAAAAACTTTCAAAAAATATCAAAGGATACAAGTTGGAGATCAAGACTTTAAATAATGCTCCTGTTTCATTTAAATATCAGGTAATAAAGAATGGATTGCCAATATTGGTTAAGGACGAAGATTCAATGGTTGATTTTGAGACGCTAACTTTTTCAATGTACTTTGATTTTGAGCCTTTGCATCGGGCATACCTAAAAGAGGTATTGAATGCCTAAATACGATAGCGGTAGAATTACAAGGCTTATCTCAGAAATTTTAGTGGCATTACAGTCTTTGAGAGAATTATCCCAATTGTCTATGGACGATTTTCTTTCAGATAGGCATAAAATAAGCAGTGCCAAATATAATCTTGTTGTTGCAATTGAGGCACTAATAGATATCTGCAATCACATTATCTCTAAAAATCGCTACCGCGTTCCAGAAGATTATGCTGATACATTCCGAGTAATGTTTGAAGTTGGAGCCTTTGATGCGAGTTTAACTGAAAAACTTGAAAAGATGGCTCGTTTCCGCAATCGTTTAATACATATCTATTGGGACATAGATAATCGAGAAATCCATCGCATAATAAAAGAAAATCTAAATGATTTTGAACAATTTTTGAATGCCATAAAAATCTTCATTGGATTATAATCTTTTATCAGTCCGGTCCGCAGGCTCTAAAAGTTTGTGCTATAATTATTATTTTAGATGTTTTACGGGAGATGAATTCCTACTCCATCATTTACCCATTTGACTATAACACAATCAGACTATAAGGCTATCCGACAATCTCTTTGCCTCTTCTAAATCCGGAATTATCTTCAAGACCTTTTGCAAAATCTTTCGGGCATCGGTTTTGTTGCCGTGCTCAAGACAGCTCTTTGCAAAATTTATCGCCTCGGTCTCAAACTGGCTCAAAATCTTAAACCTCATATCCACAGACCAGTTGTCAAAATTCTTCTTGAACGGTTCACCCCGGAATAGACCAATTGCCTCTTTATATTTTTTTATTCCAAGTTCATATTCATTCTCATTTCTGGAGATTATAGAAAATTTTTAGAAAATGAATTTTATTTTTTGAAGATTTTAGGTGTAAAAGTTGTAAGTCTTTAAGGCAGCCAATTGCACTACCCTTTTTCTTATTCTCGGCATAATTCCAAGTCTAACCCCGGGGTGCACACTATTGGATAATAATATTATTATTAAATTCTTCCCTGGGTCAGCCATTACCATTGTGCCGGTGAAACCGGTATGTCCAAATGCTGAACTAGATAAAATTCCGGGATAAGGATTGACCCACCAACCAAGTCCTCTTTTTTCTTTGCCCCCGGTCCAATCTTTAATCATTAATCTCAAAGTACTCGGTTTTACAATCTCACCATTTAAATATGCCCGCATTATTTTCGCCAGGTCTTCGGCATTTGAAAACAATCCCGCATTGCCCGAAACCCCATTAAGCGCATAAAAACAATTCCCATCATGCACCTCGCCCTTGATTAAATAATCACGCCATTTGATTTCTGATATATCTCCATACTCTTTTGCCTTTTGTTTTTCATGTTCATTGCCCATTTCAGTAGGGGCGATTTTTTTTATCTTTTTTGAAGGATTGAACATTGTATTTTTCAAGTTTAATCTTTTAAATATTTTCTCTTTACAGAACATATCCAGAGATTGGTCTGTGATTCTTTCAATCATCATACCGAGGATGATGTATCCTAGGCAGGAATAAATGACTTCTTTTTTACTTGTGTTTGCCGTGGTTAGATAATCTATTCTTTCGTGAGGTTTTAATAAATAGAGCGGAAACCAGGCTGGTATGCCTGAGGTATGGGACAAAAGTTCTTTTATTGACTTTTTACCATTCGGTCTGTTTTTGAATTCACGCAGATATTTTTCTATGTAATCATTGAGATTAATTTCTTTTTCTTCAAACAGTAGCATAACTGCCATTGCCGTGCACAGGGGCTTTGTTAAAGAGGCAAGGTCATAGATGGTATCTCTATTTAATTTCTCTTTTTCGGGGAACATCTGCCGATAGCCTATGGCCTCATAGATATACAAATCTTTATCACTCCCAATCCATAACACAGTCCCGGGAATCCTTTTGTATTTTATACATTTTTCCAGATATTTGCTGACTTTTAGTAGATCCATAATTAAATACTTAAACAATTGTTTAATTGTTTAACTGTGGAAATGAAGCTGGATAACTTGTGAAACTCAGTTTTATCTAATTTATTACTCAGTAATTCAAGACCACGGGGGATGAATTTTTTGAAATGGGTTTTGTTTTTATTCAGAGAGAGATTGGCAAATGCACCCAGCGCCTGCATATGCCTCTGGATTGCAGTTAGTCTATAAATCTCATAAAAATTATCTTTTGAAATATTTACTCCTTTTTTCTTTAGACAACTTAAATAATATCCAATCAGATATTCTTCACTCTTTATGTCAATATTCACATAGGCGTCCCTTAATAAAGATGCCAGGTCATAAGTCAGAGGTCCGATCCTGGCGGATTGAAAATCAACAATTCTAATTTTACCATTTTTGATAAAGATATTCTGTGACTGATAATCACGGTGCATCAGGAAATTACTTATGGGCTTTATTGCCGCATCAACTTTTTTATGCAATGACTTTAAATCCCCTTCAATCTCACAAATTCTATCATCAGCCATTTTACAAAATTGTTTCAAAAAAAATTGTTTAAAATAGTCCTGTTCCCATTTTATATGTTCACTATCATAATAATTATCCACCGGTGCATTATTATAACCATCAACCTGTAATTTAACAAGTTCTTCTATCGCCATTTTATAAAATTTAATCCAGTCAGTCCATCCTGCACACATCAGATTGTATAACGACGCATCTCCTAAATCCTCCACTATTGCATATTTGTCTTTAGATTCAATTAACTCAGGAACACCGACACCGGCTTTTAGGAGATGCTTCAATATTTTTACATAATCATTTATATTGTTATCCTCAATAAGAATATAAGTCTTATTATCCTTTTTAATTCGATAAAATCTTCTATCTGAGCCACCCGTAATGATTTCTTCAACAAGTTTGTAATCCAAGAACATAATCCTCGCTATCGCTCAGATAAATCCAAAATCCGGCTTAAAATATAGATTAGGTTTCGTCTTTCGGTTTGGAAAAGCGTTTCGTTTATCGTCTTCGTAATTCGTCAAACGAAACCGAAATCCCCCTATATCCCCCTTTGAAAAAGGGGGTATTAAAGGGGGATTTATTTCGCAACCGTTCAACCACTTACGCATTCCCAGTGCTTCGGATTTAGAATTTGTAATGGAATTTTCCAAATTCCAATACGATAAAATATCTTCTTTTGCCATTTTGCTCTACCATTAGACACTTTGACAATTGTCAAAGTGTCAAACTATCAATGCAAGAAGCGCATATTTCTGACGAATAGTTCAATTCTTTTAATGATTTCGGCAATGGTGTCATCCTTGAGGAAATACATTTTGTTTTTATCAGTAATTTCATAACGGATTACATCAATATTCCGTAAGGTCCGTAGGGTGCAGCTAACTGTGGATAGAGACAGACCTATCTCTTCGGCAAGTTCTGATGGTGTTGCAGCACCTTTTGATAAACGCCTTATTATCTGATAGGCTGTAGGATTTCCTAAGATCCGACAAAATCTTGAACCACGATACTGAGTTTCTGGAACAGGTTTTCTTCGCACACAATAATTTTATTTATTTTTAATTCTGTGTCAATATTTAACACTTTGACACTTTGACAATTGTAAAAGTGTCAAAGTAAAAATTACGATAGAAAAAGGTTTAATGAGACAATGGCACTTTTTAGTAAATTTAGAGTTATATAATATTAATTTATTTCACTTTTCCCAAAACACGACTGGTAGATTTATTATGAGGAAATTATAAGAAAGGATAGAAGGTTATTTTCACGAACCGATAGAGAAGATTATTAATCTTCAAAAAATTTGTATCGTATTTTTTAGAAAATGATATGTTTTTGGTGTGCCTATGTCATACCAGATATTATTTACAACATAGGGATACAGAATCTCGCCATTTTTTATAGCATTGTTATAGACCTCAGTGAGGCTAAAGGTTTTTTTGTTGTTCGGGAAATATTTAAAGATTCTCTTTGAAAGCACCGCAATTCCTGTATAAGTATAGCAATTATCCATACGTTTTTTGTAGAATTTGACAATCCGTCCTTTTGTGACTCTAACCCGATTTGTTTTATAATTCCTTACCAGCACAATCGTTGCAAGGGGTTTTCTTTTTTTGTGCTCTCTAATGACACTTTTTAAGTTAATATTTGATATTATGTCGCAATTATGGATTAAAAATTCTTTAGACACAAATTCCTTAAAATTTAGTAATGCCCCGCCGGTTCCCGAGAGATATTTTTCTTTAACAAGTTTTATGCCGGGTATGTCTTTTAAAGATTTTTTAATAATCTCACTTTTATAAAAAAGATTGATTCCGATATTCTTAATTCCCGCCCTTTTTAACTTTTTGATGATTGATTTGATTACTGGAGCCCCATTTATTGGTAATAAAGGTTTGGGGATCTTTTTTGTTATCTTTCCCAACCTCTTGCCTAAACCTGCTGCAAGGATGATGCCCTTCATAAATTGGTTAAATAGTTAAATGGTTAAATGGGAATAGATTAAATGAAACGAGACTCTGAAATAGATTCAGGGTGCCGCAAAATTTTTCTCCGTTATTCATAAAATAAATATTTCAGGCGCATCTTTTTAAACGCTTCAAGACCATTTTGCCATCGTTCTTTCATTGAATCCACTGATTCGCCTTTTTCAATCCCCTTTCTTATCCAGGAATTCCCAATCAATATATCAAAGGGCATCTTCTTTTTTTCAAATTCATAAGGTGGCTTACGCCAGGTGAATTTTTTTGGATAAAGTTTTTTAATTGTAGAAATGATTTCAAGCCCGACACAAACCGGGTCAAAAATTTTGAGATCATTTACATAAATCTGCGCACCACCACATATTTTGCCACAATATTTATGGAAGGTTGGAATGAATTTCAAAGGACGAAATTCTGCACCCTTAATAGTCTTTTTGTTAAGTTTTTCCACAAGTTCTTCTTCTTTTATCCAGGGTGCCCCGAATATCTCAAACGGACGGGTCGTCCCCCTGCCTTCGGATATATTTGTTCCTTCAAGGAGGCACATTCCCGGATAAACAATTGCCGTCTCAAATGAAGGCATATTCGGTGAAGGAACAGTCCATTTTAAACCGCAATCGGGAAAATAGAATTTTCTTTTCCAGCCTTTCATTTTTACGACTTCTAAATCAGCATCAAGATTTTCTTCAATGTTTATCATATTACAGATTTCTCCAATCGTCATACCATGTCTCACGGATAGAGGATATAACCCAACAAATGATAAAAAGTCTTTTCCAAGGACCGGACCTTGAACGGTCAAGCCATTCAAAGGATTGGGACGATCGAGGATAACAGTTTTTTTCTTTAATTTTGCCAGTTGTTTCAGTAATAATACAGTGCTCCAGACAAATGTATAATACCGGGTACCGATATCTATTAAATCGACCACCAGGACATCAATTTCTTTTAGAATACTAAGTCGGGGTACAAGTTTTTTGCTATAGAGACTTAGAACCGGAATTCTTTTTTGTTTATGGCTTTTAACATATATTTGGTCTTGTAAGGCACTGAATAAACCATGTTCTGGCGCAAAAATAAATTTCAAATTAAATTTGTTGCAATTCATAAAATGATAAATTGTAGGTCTTAATTTCCGGTCAGTTGCTGATAAATTTGTTAATAAAGCAAGGTTTTTATTTCTAAAAAGAAAAAAATTTTCATTTACAACTTGGTCGATTCCGTTGAGCATATAGATAAAAATATATTCTGAATTAGAAAAAAGTCAATTGCGATGTTAAATTCTGAGGCCGTCGGACGTATGGTATCCACTTGATTTTCTTTTGTAACCTACAGTATACAGAAGGCATAAGTTTAGCATACTCAGATAGAAAAAATTCCCGTTCCAATAACAACCATTGGGCACCAATCGCTAAATCATCAAGCACCACCGGCGGAAAATTTAAAAAATTGGGATTATCAATACCTCTCTCCTGAACCATCTGTTAGGTTGCCTTCTTGAAAGTCATATTCGGAGGCACAAGATTAAATCAAAAAGAATAGATGTATGCCTTACCTAAAAACTGTTTCTCGTCAGAAAACCCATCAATGTCATAAAACTAATCCTCTATCTGATCATGAAAATTCTCCACCACACCATCAAAACGAGGTGTCCGCACCGGAATCGTCTGATGCACATCATTAAATATCAATTCCCCAATTTCACTAAAACCACCCTCCCTTTTCGCATACCCCATCCCATTGCCTCCCACCCTGAATATCTTGTGGTTTTTTATTTTTGATAATGAAAATTTCATTATCATTGGATAGTAATTTTTCAAAATCCTATACAATAAAATTCCACAATTTACTTCTGCAATTCCCTATTGACAATTTTCTAAATATTGATATTATATTATATCATGAAATTGGGTGAAATACTGGTCAAACACGGCTTTGTTACTGAGGATATGCTCGCCCGTGCCTTGGAGGAACAAAAAAAAGATGGGGCAAGGCTT
>CBFGJP010000007.1:0-51675 GCA_965649105.1 Caldifarciminota bacterium | reverse complement strand
CATTGCTGATGATAATACGGCAAGGTCTACAACCATATGCCTTATCTCGCCACTCAACTGGTCTTCATAAGAAAGGATAATCTCTCCCGTCTTTTTGTCCTCGGTTATCTTTGATGGTTTGCCCTTAATATATTTTACACCCGCATCAAGGCTCCTCCGATAAAACTCTTCAAATCCCTTACCGAATGCCCTTATATCAATATAAAAGACCATTATCTCCGCGTCTGGATAGTGCTCATGAACAACGAGTGTATCCTTTATTGTATTCATACAGCAGATTCTTGAGCAATAATCAATATCTGCCTTCATATTCCTTGAACCCACGCACTGGATGAAGGCAATCCTCTTGGGTCGTCGGACATTGGTAAATGTTAAAAGTTCTCCACCAGTGGGGCTTGCTGCATCTAAGAGCCTTTCCAGTTCAAAACTCGTCACCACATTTTCAAATCTTGTATAACCATACTCGCTCGCCTCCCTTGGGTCATAGTATTCAACACCAGTAGCAACGACAATCGCACCAACATTCAATTCAATCTCTTCTTCAGGTTCATCAAAATCTATTGCCTTTGCTTTGCAGTTTTGAATACACTTGCCGCAGACAATGAGCTCCCAGGGAGCGACATCCCTTTCCCTTCGTTCCTTTAATCTTATCATTATCTTCCTTGCCCGCTCCGGCACATTATCAAGGCATTCCTCCCTTATCCTGACATAGGCAGAAGGGACTGCCTGACTGTATGGTGTATATATTGCCTTTCTTGATTTCAATCCTAAATCAAATTCATTGGGCACAACAATCGGGCATACCTTCATACAATCACCACAGGCTGTGCATTTATTGATATCTACATACCTTGGATGTTTGATAATTTTGACAGTAAAATTTCCTGCCTCCCCTTTTACTTCAGTTACTTCGGATAAGGTATATAGTGTGATGTTAGGATGTCGACCGACATCCATCATCTTGGGACCGAGAATTCAAGCGGTGCAGTCCATAGAGGTGAATATCTTGTGGATTTGAGCCATTCGACCACCTATATTCGGACCGCTCTCCACAAGATACACCTTGTGCCGGGCATTTGCTAAATCAAGCGCCGCCTGAATCCCGGCAATCCCACCACCGATGACCAAAACCCCTCTTGCCATAAATCTCCCTTTTTATACTGATACTACAATAAAAAATTTAACTGCCCTTAATTAAATTCTGTCCGTACTTATACCCCTCTTCAAATGCCTTTAGATTTAATGGTAATGCCTTGTCTGGAACCGAGCCCGGGATTGCATCCTTCATTGCCTGATAACTTACGACATTTGTTACGGCAGTAAAGAATCCAAGCATCACAATATTAGCGACAATCCTATTGCCAAGTTGTTCAGCAATCCTCGTTGCCGGAACAGAAAATATCTTTATCTGAGCCCGTGGTTTTGGCTTCACCAAATCCTCATCAACAATCAATATACCATTCTCATCGAGTTCCGGTTCAAACTTTTCATATGCCTCACGGGACATTGCAACAAGAATCTGGGGTTTTGTAATATAAGGATATAAGATTCGGTCTTCAGAGACGATTAACTGGGCACTGCAGGCACTACCCCTCGCCTCAGGACCAAACGACTGGGTCATTGTTGCATGCTTATTATCAAATATTGATGCGGCCTTGCCAACGATATAGCCACTCTTTATTATCCCCTGACCACCATAGCCAGAGAAACGAATTTCAATTGATTCTGCCATCAAACCACCTCCAATTGTTATGTCTCTAAAGCCCTTAAAAAAAGTTCAAGTTCTGATTTAAACCTATCGCGAATCTCGAGGGAGGTGGCAAGAACCCTCTCCACATGTGCGGAATTCAATTCAATATTATATGCATGTCTAAAAAGATGCCTGAATCTTCTCAATTCATCAAATAGTTGATACAACCCGTCAGAGATGAGTTGTGGCCTCAGCCCTTCAATTTCCATCTTCATCCTGTGGAGCAAATCGGCATGGTATCTTGCCCCTTTGATTTCATTTTCAAAATGGTCTGCAACAATCTCAAATAACTCTTCATAGGCCCCATATAGGTTATGGATCTGGTATGCCATACTTTCTATCCCAACAGCATCTTTTTTGAAATCTGCCCTTCTTTTTTCAATCCTCTCGTAAATTCCATCTATAATCTTCATCTGTTCTCTTATCTCTGCCTTTAATATTACTAATCTATTCTTATCCATAAACTCTCCTGCCCCTTGCTCGCACAACCTCCGGGTAGGGATGGCAGTCCAAGTCGATCACATCCACCTCCCTTTCTGTCGCATCTTCCAATTCTTTCATTATTTCAAAGATAAATTGAGATGCACCAGAGACCGCCACATCAATATCAGAATCTTCGCTCCATCCTCCTTTGATGAGCGAACCGGTAATGTATGCCTCTTTTATGCAGTATTTCTCTCGTATTGAAATGAGAATCATCTTTGTAGTTTCAAGAAGCTTTCCACGCTCCTCTTCTAAGATCCTGCTCCTTTCGGAAAGAATTCTATCTAAAATGTATGTATTATAAGACAACCTATCCACCTTCTATTGCAGACTCCGGCACACACTCATCAACCATTCCATATAACTGATATTTATCACCAAGGACGGTTTTGAATCTTTGATTCATTGCCTCCAAAAATGTTGGTCTTTCCCGGTCAACAAACTTACCCACGATGATCGGACCCTGGAATTTTATTTCAAGTTCGCGGGGGTCGGCATTGTGTTTTATGACACTATTGTCATGATAGTACTTCAAAATATCAAGTCCTGTTCCAAGGCGGTTCAACCGTGCATAGAGTGTGGCACAGGGTGCAATTACCTCAATAAAAGAAAATCCCTTTTTATTGAATGCCTCAAGGATGGCATTGGAAAGTCGTCTTATGTCAAGTGCAGTATAGCGTGCAACATAGACAGCACCGCAGGTGTCCATTAGTTGGGGCAGGTTGAAGGGAGTTTCAAAATTCCCATAAGGACTTGTTGAGCAGATTGCAGTCTCGGGTGTGGTTGCGGCAACCTGGCCACCGGTCATTCCATATATGAAATTATTCACGCATATAACCATAATATCCATATTCCTTCTTGCTGCATGGATTAAGTGGTTGCCACCGATTGCAACAAGGTCACCATCGCCCGAGAATACCACGACCTTTAATTCGGGATTGGCAAGTTTCAAACCCGTCGCAAATGGAATTGGTCTGCCGTGTGTCGTATGGAAAGAATCAAGTTTCACATAACCGGCAACTCTGCCCGTACAACCGATACCGGAGACAACCGCCACCTTATCTAAACTGAGATTTGATTTTTCTAAGGCAATCAAAAATGCACTGAGTGCCGGTCCTATACCACAACTTGGACACCAGATATGCGGCATCCGGTCCATCCTGAGCAGACCTTCTTTAGGATGGCTAGCGCTTGTCTGAGTAGTGGGTGGGATATTGGTCTCAATCTCACTCATTTCAATCCCTCCTTTATTGCATTCAATATATCATCCGGATTGTGGACCCAACCGCCACCATGGGGGACAAGTAATGTCTTACATCTACCCTTCGCACATCTTTCCACTTCCAGGGCAATCTGACCATAGTTTATTTCCACAGTTATGAGCGCCTTTACTTTTCCTGCAAGTTCGTAGATTTTGTTTTCTGGAAATGGCCAGACAACAATCAATCTTAAAAATCCAACTTTAATCCCCTGTTTCCGGGCATCGGCAATCGCCTTGTAGGCAACCCGACTTGAAATTCCATAAGAGACAATTACCACATCCGCGCCATCAGTTCCTTCTTCTTCATAACGAATAATCTTATCCGCATTCTTGCGAATCTTTTCCACGAGCCGACGCACCAATTTCTCCTGTGCCTGCCAGTTCATCACCGGATAACCGCGCTCATCATGGGTCAAACCGGTGACATGGAATCTATATCCATCACCTGCCTTTACCATTCGGGGAACTAAATCCTCATCGGGTTTGAAAGGAAGATATGCATCCTTTGGTCCTGTATACCACCGTCTTTCTACAAGTTCAATATCCTCCGGTTTTGGGATGACCACTTTTTCAGTCATATGCCCAACACACTCATCCATCATTAAAAATACCGGAACCCGATATAATTCGGAAAGATTAAAACAATCAATCGTCAGGTCAAATGCCTCCTGTGGAGAATTTGGCGAAAGGGCAATTATCTCATAATCACCATGTGAGCCCCACCGGACCTGCATCATATCTGCCTGCCCAGTAAGTGTTGGTAATCCTGTAGAGGGCCCACCCCGCTGAACATCAACAATAACACAGGGTGTCTCAAGCATTGCGGCAAGTCCAAAGTGTTCCTGCATCAAAGAAAAACCCGGGCCTGAAGTAACAGTCATTGACTTCTTACCCGCCCAGGAGGCACCGAGGATCGCAATGGAAGACGCTATCTCATCCTCCATCTGAATAAAGACCCCACCAACCTCAGGAAATCTCTGGGCAACTCTTTCGGCAACCTCGGTTGAAGGTGTTATTGGATAGCCGGCAAAAAATCTACAACCAGCAGCAAGCGCACCCTCGGCTGCGGCATAGTCCCCATCAAGATAATGGGCACCAGTTAATACACCCTTCGGGTCTGCCTTCATAGACCTCCTTAGGATATGTCAAATACCTAAATACCCAAACAACTTTTTATGAATCCTTCTTATCAAGAATTTCTGCAACCGTCCTTTCTTTACCCAATGTCACATAGATAGCAAACTCTGGGCAGATGATTTCACAGAGATGGCATTCCCGACAATCATCAGGATTCTTCACATAGGGCGGATGATAGCCTTTAAGATTGTATTCCTTTGATAGCTCTAAAACCTTTTTCGGGCAGAATTCTACACAGAAACCGCATCCCTTACAACGGTCTTTGATTATATGGATTTCACCTTGCGGAACCTTTATTTTATCTGCATCAAGTGGCCTACGCCAGAACTTCATAATTACCTCGCTATTGCCGCAACCACCATCTCCATAACTGTCTTATCCTTCAGGTTTTTGAGTTGTGATGCACCGCTTGGACAGGCTACACAGCAGGCACCACAGCCCTGGCACAAAGCATCAATGACCTTGGCGATATTCTTTTCTCTATCTTTTTCTCTTGCGCCAAATGGGCATACACCGATGCAGACACTACAACCAGAACAAAGATTTTCATCAACGGTTGCAATAAGAGGTTCAAATGTAATCTTGGGTTGGGATAGAATTCCGATTGCCTTACTTGCGGCACCAGATGCCTGGGCAACAGTCTCAGGGATATCCTTTGGACCGTGGGCTGCGCCGGCAATATAGATGCCTAATGTATTCGTCTCAACCGGTCTCAATTTTGGATGTGCCTCGGTTAAAAAGGCATTGGCATCACATTGAATCTTTAGTTTACGGATAAATTCTTCGTTATTTCTTGTCGGCACCATACCCATTGCGAGAACGACCATATCTGCCTCAACTTCAATCTTCTTTCCAACCAGTGTGTCTGCACCTAGGACTATCAATTTTCCATTCTCAGGATAGACCTTGGAAACCTTACCACGAATATATATCGCACCTTCATCAGTTGCACGATTATAGAATTCTTCAAATCCCTTACCTGGCGTTCGCACATCAATGTAGAAAATAATAGGTTCACCATCATGGACGCGATGCTTGTATAATATCGCATGCTTGGCGGTATACATACAACAGATCTTTGAACAGTATTCAAGGTGGTTTTCTTTATCCCTTGAACCCGCACACTGGATAAAAACAACGCGCTTGGGAACCTTACCGTCAGAGGGCCTACGCACCTCACCTGCGGTCGGACCCGATGCAGACAAAAGTCTTTCAAATTGTAAAGAGGTGATGATATCCGGGCTTGTGCCATAACTATACTCTTTCAAATTCTCTGGTTCGTATATATCGTACCCTGTTGTAACTACAATTGCGCCCACCGTTTCTTCAATAATTTCGTCTTTTTGATTGAAGTCCACTGCCTGGGGTGGACAAACAATCTGACAGACACGGCATTTACCACCTTTTACAAAATAAGTGCAAATTTTGGCATCAATGACTGGCTTGTTCGGTATCGCCTGGGGGAATGGAGTATATATTGCCTTTCTTGTAGTTAAAAATTCGTTAAATTCAGAGGGCACCTTAATCGGACATTTTTCATAACATACACCACAACCCGTGCATTTACTATTGTCAACATAAGAAGCCTTTTTTCTGATTTTAACCTTGAAATTACCCACTGACCCTGAGATATCTTCAAGTTCACAATATGTCATAAGTCTTATCCGTGGATGCTGAGCCGCCTCAACCATCTTTGGAGTCAAGATACACTGGGAACAATCAAGGGTGGGAAAAGTCTCAGAAAGCTGAGCCATTCTGCCACCGATAGAAGGTGAACGCTCCAGCAGGATTGTCTCTATGCCCGCGTTCGCAATATCCAGCGCCGCCTGAATCCCGGCAATTCCCCCACCAATCACTAAGGCTTTTTTTGTAACATCAACAAAGATGGGCTCTAATGATTCATCAAACCGGACCTTTTCAATCATCGTCTTTAAAATATCACCTGCTTTTCGTGTCGCAACACTCTTTTCTTCATGCACCCAACTGCATTGCTCACGAATGTTTGCCATCTCGCAGGTGTAGCGGTTTAAACCACCGCGTTCGGTTGCATTTCTAAAGGTATTCTCATGCAAGGTCGGCGAGCAGGCGGCGACGACTACCGCATCAAGATTCTTTTGCTTTATTGCTTCAATAATTAGATTCTGCCCGGGGTCCGAGCACATATACTTATAGTTTTCAGCATGTACAACACCAGGATATTTTTTTATCTCTTCAGTCAGTGCCTCAACATCTACGGTCTTAGCAATATTTATTCCACAATGACAGATAAATACTCCGATTTTTTTCATAGTAAAGACTCCTTGTTATTTTAACAGATTATTATAATTATGTTAAATTAGAAGTCAATAGTCTATTTCGCCTCTGAAATCACTGAGCCAGATTTATAGAACACCAATCCTTGATTTTATCAACCCTATCTTCCTGGGTTATACCTATAAATTTTGTGCCATTGTTTAATGGAATCACTGAAAAGACAAAAGCTCCATAACCGAATTCACCCCAGTATATTTTCAGACAATAATCACCTATAGGGAAAGGGTCGCCTCCATAGGAAATCTGTATTCCATAGTTATTAGCACCTGAATTTACGGTCCAGCCAAAGTCCAGAATATCCTGCCCATTGAAATGAAACTTATGGTCAAAAGAGAATGTGCGGGGCAAGGGGTCAGTAAATTCAATATAAATGTTAACTGCGACTAAATAGCCACTATATGGGTCATAAACAGGGGAACCATAGGTATAACAGGGAGTTGGAGTAGAGAACCCCTTATTTGTAACATCAAATTGATTTGTTCTCTGCCTTTCAGAACAATAGCAAAAAAATAAAATAGGTAAGAATATCATCTTTCGGAACATATTACCTCCCTATAATTTTTTCTCAAACCCAACGATGAGTTTATTATGCATGGCATATCTTAAATTCAATTCAGGCATCAACCTTCCAAGTTTTTTTTGTTTTACATTTTTGAACTGATAATACACTGCCCTTGCTAAAAAGACTGCGGAACCCACACCAAAGAAAATTGTTAATCTGTCATATAATACAACCTTGTTCCATTGTTCTACGGTATTTTTTATTGTACTGGCACTTTTGTATGCATCATATGCTTCATCAGCTGTATTTTTACAGTAGTATGCCCCTAATCCAAAACCAATACTTATACCTGCATTGATGATTACATCTTTTGTGTATGTCTTCATTACTATCTTCTGAGTGGGTATGCTGTCGTTATAAATTTGTAGTAATGCAAGCATAAGAATTGTATATCCCATTATACCTTCTATGTTATAAAGCGAGTGCTCGAAATTTCCGAAACACCAATTTTTTCAGCATTTGCACAACCCTCATTTTTTAATTGTCTCTGTAGCATCGGGATTGACATTCTACCAATCTCCCACACCTTCTGGCAGGATAGCGAATGGTGTTATTAAAATTCCCAATGCTACACTCCCATTGACATCGCCCGAACCATCACACCTGACGACCCAATAAAACAAATCTTTGATGCCATTAAGAGGGAAGCTAGGGCTTCAAACGCCAGACCTTTTCCTTCTTCGGATATAAGGTGATTCTTGTCGTCAGTGTTAAAGAACCAATCTTCCCAATTGCGGTAGAAGTAGTGCCAGGCAAAGAAAGTCTTTGGGGATGCTGGCTTTGACGCCAATGAAAACTTTAAAACGGTTATTAAGGATTTAAAAGCGGAACCATATATTGCCGTCAACATGCGGGGTCAAGAAAGGAAGCATGGGCGTGTGAAGTATCGGTGTCCGATTGCGGTGAGTGGCGGTGTGATTGTCTTTTTGGGAATGTAGTCCTTGAAGTGCTTTTTCGTTTTAGTTCTGCCGAAATCGGGCGATGTAATCAAACTAAGTTGTCAAAGAACAATTCCCAAAAAGGAATATAAACTAAAAATTACTGAATTTCCGAACACCCAAAATATTATATACAGACAATAGCCCAAGTCAAGATAATATATTTGCAGAATTTCAAGAAATAATATCCATCCTAAAAGAATATTCTAAGTTGATATTAATATATAAATGCTCGACAAAAAATTTTTTAATCCAAGGAGGTAAAATATGACCGCCATTGAAGATTATTATCAAAGAATTTTAGATTCTAAATCCCCAGGTACAATCCGCAGACAAATTGTGGAATTTTATAATACCACCAGAAAGATTTCTTTGGTAAGCAGAGTTTTTAGAACTACCTGTAAAACCACAATATATGCTATTTTTTATTGATTTTTTAAAAAAAATCTGTAAAATCATATTATGAAGATTAAAAAGATTGAAGAAATTAATCCTGAAATTTCACAAATGCCTGGTGCAAGGGATGTAAGTCTTCAATGGTTATTTACCAAAAACGATGGGGCACCTCATTATGCAATGCGTATCTTTACGATTGAACCCGGTGGAGAAATCCCTGTTCATTCGCATACCAATATGGAACACGAAATATTTTTCATTGAAGGTGAAGGAATTATGAATAATGGAGTATCAGAGGTTCCTGTAAAAAAAGGAACAGCGATTTTAATTCTACCCAATGAAAAGCATGGTTTTGTTAATAATACCGATAAACCTTTAAAATTTATCTGTGTCATACCGATCATTTAATAATTAGTGGAAGCATTTGATATAATTGTTATCGGTGCTGGTCCTGCCGGGAGCAGTGCGGCACTCACGGCAGCAAAAGAGGGTCTATCGGTCGTATTATTTGAAGAACATGCGCAGATCGGAATCCCACTACAATGTGCTGAAGGACTTTCAAGGAGCACAATAAAAGGTTATTTAGATATTAAACCCGAATGGACCGCAGTTTCTCTTAAAGGGTCAATCATCCGTGGTCCCACGGGCGAAGAATTCAAAATTGAGTATCCAAATGTGGGATGGATACTGAACAGAAAAATCTTTGATAATGAACTTGCTCGTGCCGCATTGAGCAATGGTGCACTGCTAAAAACAAACGCAAAGGTTATTAAAATTGAAAATAGTGTTGTTTATGCGAATGAAAATGGCAGGATAAAACAATATCGTTCAAGATTTATTATTGGTGCTGATGGAATATCATCAAATGTTGGACTTTGGCTCGGCATTGATACCCGGCTTGGATTGAATGAAATTGAGGTATGTGCAGAATATCTAATTGAGAATATAAAAATTGAGTCCAATTATACATATCTTATATTCGATAACAAAATTGCGCCTGGCGGTTATGCCTGGATATTTCCCAAATCAAAAACTTCAGCAAATATTGGATTGGGCATATCGCCACTGCTAACCAGAAAAAAGGCAAAACAGTTTCTGGATGAATGGATAAAAAAGGATTTCCCTGACGGTACCATTAAAGAAAAAATATTTGGTGGTGTCCCCGCAAAGATTTTAAAGAAATTCTCGGGGGAAAATTTTTTCCTGGTTGGTGATGCAGCAAGATTTACTGATCCTTTAAGCGGTGCAGGCATCGCCAACGGAATTAAATCTGGTATCATTGCGGGAAGAAATGCAGTATTGAGATTAAAAAACAAAAAAGATTTTTTTGAAAAGGAAATTGAAAAAGAGATTCTTTCGGAAATAAAATTTCATAAAAAAGTGCGGGATATCTATCTGCATTTGAATGAAGATGATTATAAAAGGATTTTTGATGTCGGCAAAAAATTTTTTTCCGGAAAGATAGTGACTGACATAAATACCCACGAAATTGTCGGAGAGGTTATTAAGAATTTGCCTTCTCTTTTACCAATTTGTCTACGCCTTTTATTTTAGAGAAATTTCCACCGGATAACTGATTTCCCCGATTACCGTTTTGATATATGCTTTCGCTTTGATACTGTAAGATGCAGTCTTAAATCTTATCGCCTCAACAATTGCCTGTCCAATTTTTGTATATTCAAGAGTTATCACCGTTGTAAATTTTTCTGATTTACCGGCTGGTACTTTTAACCCCCTACCAGTTGTTCCGGAAAAAACATCAGTTTGATTTATATAAAATGTGTAATCAAGTTTATCAAGTATCGCATCAACATTGTTGGGATTTTGAATTTTTAATTCAAAGTCAATCTTCATATCGGAGAATGTAAAGTCATAGGCATTTGCCGCAAGGAAAGTGAATTTACATTCTTTTATTGCAAGACGCTCCTTTATTGCAGAGCACGCAAAAATTAAAAATAAAGAAATTAAGAGCTTAATTTTTTTATTCATAAAATATGATAATCAAAATTCTTATAAAATCAAGTAAGCAAAAGGGGGAGATAAAACCTCCCCCTTTATTTTACATCAGCTTACTTTTTTTTCTTTTTATTTTTCTTTTTAGTTTTTTTCGCCCCACATTTCGGCATTTTGCCTCCTTTTTTATTGAAAATTATACACACATTTTTTATTCTGTCAAGTAAAAAATGCAAAAAATTCTGGTTGATTTTTTGGGAAAATTGAATATAATTATTTATGAGTGAAATAAGGCTTGGACTCTTGAATATTAATACAAAATTGGATGTTCCGATACCACCTTCAAAAAAAGATTTTATGGTCTGGATCGGTCCGGTAATGATGACTGTAGCACTTGGATTAGGCACGAGTGAAGTGATACTATATCCACATCTAACATCCCGATTTGGCGTAGGTTGGCTTGGTTTAATGGTTCTTACACTATTTTTCCAAACCGCATGGGCGCAGGAACTTGCCCGCTGGACTGTAGTATCGGGCGAGCATGCAGTCCAGGGAAATGCAAGAATTCTTTCTTATCCAGGTGCAATCATTTCTATCAGTCTTTTTATGTTCCTGGCATTTATGCTTCCTGCCTGGGCAACATCTGCTGCTTCAGCCTTGAGAGAAATTTTAAATTGGCCAGTTGATGTAAGAACTGGAACGGTTTTCTGGGCATATATTACATTTATAATCGTCTTTCTGGTGGCTTTTCTTTCAAGGATTGCCCGCAAATATATTGAACACATTGCCACCTGGACAACAATACTTGCCTGGGTGATATTGATATTTGCCGCATTTATAGCAATCAAATGGGAAACGATTATTCATATGTTTTCTAGTCTTTTTATCGGGCGTATTCCCAAGGATATGGACTGGTGGGTTCTGGGCTCAACTATCGCCTGGGTCGGTGCTGGTCCTACGCTTATCTGGTATACATACTGGATGCGCGATGCAGGTTGGGGAATGGCTGGTTACAGTGATGCAATCCCTGGTTGGTTCGGAAAATCAGCTAACCCGTTTGGTACCGGCTATATTCCAGAAAAAAACGGTGAAAATATTTCACGGTTGAAAATATGGATAAAACGTTCACATTTTGTCTTGTGGATTGGCTATTTTGTTGGTAGCCTGTTCACAATCTTTATTTTTGTTGGGCTTTCAGACTCTATCCTCAGACCTGCAGGATTGGTTCCAAAAGGTTTTGACGTAGTAAAACATCAGGCGCAGTTTTTTGCACTGCCGTTGGGCAAAATCGGTTTCTTTTTATTTTTACTGGTATCCTGGCTTTTATTCTTTAATACCCAGTTAACCACGGCTGAAGCACTTGTCCGACAGAATGCGGATATCACCTGGAATATTTCTGAGCGATTAAGAAAGTTTTATAAAAATGATATAAAAGGCGTATACTTCCTCTGGTGGTTTATATACATCATCATTTCTTTTATTCTTATTGCCATTCAATATTTTATAAAAGGCGCTAATCCCTTTGCCTATGTTACAATCGCCGCAATGCTATCTTTTGTCAGCCTTTTATTCTCAATGGCGGCGACATTTATAGGCAGCATTTTGTTATATAACCATGAAGTCATTAGAAAAATAAAACCCAGCATCATCTGGATTATCATCCTGGGAATAGGTACAGTAATTCATACCTATATAATCATCCGGGCTATCGGTTACTTCTTTGGATTTTGGAAATAACAACTTCATATTGATTTAATTAAGAATATCGTTATAATAGATAAAAAGGAGAATTAAATGATAATCATTCTTTTCACATTTTTACAATGGCATGATGCTAATGTTGAAGGAAAATGGTTTTGTCCATTTGCGCAGCGACAATCTGTATTTGCCGAATCGCTGCATTCTTTTGATGTACTAAAGTATCAGTTAAATGTGGATGTTCCAATGACATCCCGTTCAATTCAAGGGATAAACCAAATTAAATGCAAAAGCAACACTAACGGATTGAATGTTGCCACATTACATTCGTACACTTTGATTATTGATTCAGTTAAGGTGGACGGTATTAATGCTACATATTCAACCGCAAATGAAACACTTCATATCAATCTGCCCCAGCAATTTAATTATGGTGATTCTTTTAATATTATAGTTCATTTTCACGGCTCGTGGAGTGTGACAAGTTATCAAACCGGATTTTGCTACTGGCCCAAAAATTATAATAGCAATACATTGCATTCACTTGCATATACCCTTGGTGAACCGTGGGATGCAAGGCGCTGGATGCCCTGTTATGATGAGCCATTTGATAAAGCGGAACAGGGTTGCATTATTAGTGTAACTACACCTGATACTTTTGTAGTTTGTGCCAATGGTCAATTGGTGAGTGTGGTTAACAATCCGAATAACACTAAGACCTGGACTTATGAAGAAACAAGTCCAATTGCCACATATCTTATGCACTTCGGTGTTTCCAGATTTGCAAAATGGTCTCAGTGGTATCATGACGCAGGGGGTGATTCAGTGGAAATCCAACACTTTGTCTGGCCCCAAGACTCAACGCAATCCATAATTGCATTCCAGCATCTTCCTGATGCAATGTATCTATTTGATTCACTTTATGGTGATTACCCCTTCGACCGATATGGTCAGGACGCAGTATATCCTTATGCCTGGGGCGGAATGGAACATCAAACCCAGACAACAATCCATCGCTGGTGGATATTAAACAGTTCAGAAAATGGCATGGCACACGAACTTTCCCATCAATGGTGGGGTGATATGGTCACCTGCATTGACTTCCGGGATATCTGGCTCAATGAAGGGTTTGCTACATACAGTGATGCAAATTATAATTGGTATCGCTTTGGTTATAATAATTTTATCACGACCATGAAAAATCGGGCTAATGACTATTTTACTGCGGATGCCCAATCACGCCATCCCATCTATAATCCACCATTAAGCCAACTTTTTGACTGGGGACACACCTATTGCAAGGCATCCTGGGTTGTTCATATGCTCAGATACTTGAATCAAGAACAATTCTTCAATGCCCTTGCGGTTTATCGTGATTCATTTGAATATGGCTGTGCCAGCACTGAAGATTTAAAACGGATATTCAATCAAATCTATGGAACGGATTTAACCTGGTTTTTTGATGAATGGGTCTATGGACAGGGTTATCCAATTTATGATATCTACTGGAGTTGTACACCTTCGGGCAATAATTATCAATTTGTCACCAATATCCATCAGATTCAAAACAATGCACCACCGGTTTTTCATATGCCTGTGCAGATTAAATTATTTATGGGAAATGCCGATACATTATTGAATATTCCGATAACTGGTTCACCAACCCATATTGAATTAATGGTAGGTCATAATGTCGATTCAGTCAAATTTGATCCGAATACATGGATTCTCTGTAAATCTTATATCCATACAGGTATCGAAGAAATTTCAAAAGACAATTTTGATAATAGGATAATATTTTTATCCAATCCAATGCGGGAATTAAAATTTGATTACACAATAAGTACAAATGCGTATGTGCAATTTCGAATCTATGATGCTACCGGGAGAACGGTAAGGCATTTAGATGCTGGAATGAAAAAAGCGGGCAGTCATAAAATCAATATCACGAATTTACCGGCGGGTGTCTATTTTATCCGCATGAGTCTGAGATGCGAAAGGAATTTGGAGTTTAAAAAATATGCAAAGGTGATAGTTATTGATTAAAATCTCGACTACAACCTAATAAATTAAAAACTATTTTTATCAGATATTGTGTTTATTCAATCAGATATCCAAGCAATCCCCTGCCTATGGCGACTTCAGGAATTTCTTTTATCCTGATTTTGAAATCATAACGCCAGTCATTTTCAAACTGAGAGAAGTTGAAAACCCCTTCCCAGCAATGGAGATTTCTTGTTAGGGTGAGACTATAATCAACGAACTTTTTTAATTCATAGTCATACCTGCCGTTGTATGAGACAGACCAATTTTGTGTTGGCTTTATTTCACCATTAAAACTTATTTGGTATTTTCCACCTTTTGTATAAGTCTGGCTAATATTAATCTTTAAGTATCCCATATCTATCGATGTTCCTTGATCTATTATATATGTATATTCTTTCGTGTAGAGATTATACGCGCCGCTAAAACGTGTGCTAAAAACAGTCACAGGTTTGGGAAATGGATTTAATGGTAAATTTATAGAATAGTTTATCGGTGAGATTGTATCATTTATTAAATTATATCCGCTATTTACAGAAATTTGGGCAAAATTTTTCTTTTCATTTTTTTCTCCAACCTTTGCCTCAAATTCTTGATTTATACCAAAACCGATATTATGCGCTTGTGCATAATTGGGAATGCCATATACCGATGGAAATCTGCTGAACTTGAAATCTGGTGTATAATTATACGAAATGCCTGGCATCACCTTATGGAGAATTCCTTTTACTCCCAGCATTTCCACGCTATATACCCGGTATAAATTTGTACTAACATTAGTAAAAAATGAATAACCGAGTCGGGCTGGATATTTATTACCCGCCGTATCTTCTTTGAAAACTGCAAAATCAATATCAAGACCGGGTGAGATGGAGAAAAGGTCAAAAATATTCTGTTTGAAAGAGGGACTCGTATGAATATTTGCACCGCCCGCTTCAACTTTTTCGCCGGGATAGAATTTCCGGTCATAACTAATGTGTCCGGACAGAGAATAACTGAGAAAAGAGAATAATTGTCTTGAGGGAGTGGTAACGGTATAGTATGGAATCTTTTCAAAGGTAGTGGTATCACCAAAGTCAACCTTTCTCTCAAAGGTAATGCTGTTTCTAATCTCACCAAAATCACGGTTCACAGTAGCCTGAGAGGTTATTTCTTTATCTACCCAGATGATTGTCGTCTCCGCATAATCAGAACGGTATCTATTATCACTCATGTATTTCACATCACAATTGAAATTGGAGCCGAAAAGGAAATATGGTGAGTTATTTCGCGCTTCAATACTGTATCTGGTCAACCTCGTGTCAATTTCTTTTATGTAATTAATATGAAAACTTCCTGCTGAATAAGGACTGTAATCCCACACACCTTCCAGATGGGGCATCACACCCTTCTTTTCCATTGCCTCGATCTGAAGGGTCAAATCGGCATAATCAGAAATGACATAATAGTAAGCGAAACCCCTTATAAATTTTCCGTATACCCGAGAATTGCCGGCTTTGAATGGCAATAACCCAGATTTTCGCTTCGAAGATATCGGCACAAACCAGAAAGGCGCGCCGATGACCGGCAGGTCATATATATAAAGATAAATAGGGCGTGCAATTACCATATCGCCTAAAAAAACCTTCATTCTCGGTGCATAAAAATAGTAGTGGGGTGGGGAATCACTACAGGTTGTATATTTCCCATCGTAGGCATTAACAACCTTTTCTTCCACCCAGTAGATCTTTTTACCTTCAATAAATCCTTTCTGAATCTTGGTTTTACCAGTATCCATCATTGCTTTTTTGGTATCAAGATTATATTTTAAGTGAGTGCCTTTTATTGAATCATTTACCTGTTTCAAACGACATAAACCGAATGCCTCAAGTATTTTATTATCTATATAGTAATAGGCACTATCAGAAAATAAATGTATATCACGATACGATATATATGCCGAATCATTTAAGATAACAATTCCACTGTCAAGGTTGTAGTTAATTGTTTTTGCTGAATAATCAATAATATTTAAACTATCAGAGTGAAGTGTATCGTTATTTAGTTGGAGTATAAGCAAAAAAATCATTTATTCTCGGCACTAACTCTTTGATACAAACATCCCAGCCCTTTTTTAAAAACTATTCTTTCAGAATTTCTTTATAACTATCCAGCACAACTTTATAATACTTCATCGCCTGCTCTTCATCACCCATAGACCGATATACATCAGCCAGACCTTCGTTTATTGCAATCAGTGTCTCAAGGTCAGCAACATCCTTTTCTCTTCTGCATAGTTCCAATGCCTGGAGATAATAATTTATGGCTGATTCATAACCACCTTTTTTCGTTGCAACCCGGGTGGCTTTCAGCAGATATTCCATTGTCCGTTTATAATTTTCGGATTTCATATAATGAAACAATGCATATTCTTCATATCCTTCACGTCGACGATAATAATCCGCAAGTCTTGAGTGGCGTGCATTTTTATCCGGGATCAGATCATAGATAACTTGATGCAGGAGGGGCGAAGTAAAGAAATATCGTCCATCTATTTTCTTTAGAAAATTGTGCTCCACAAGATATTCGAGTTGTTCCTGAATATTTTCCGCAATTGGGAAATCCTGTGGATCAATTTCATAACCCAAAGCCGCAAGGGCATATAATAATTCTTTATTTTCTTCGAGTAATTCTATACGGCGCTTAATAATCGCCTTATAATCAGCGAATGGCAGACTGAAATTAACAAGTGGATTTTCGCCATTGTAAAGTGTATAAAAATATTCAACCTGTTCTTCATAATATAAAGCAAGATATTGAGCAATGTTGAAGATTGTTGTAGATTGAAAATTCACCTTCTCACCAATTTCATTGACAAGATATTCTTCGATCTGTGAGCGGTCGATTTCTAAGAGTTCAAATTCTTTTATCCCTTTTAAATTTACATGGGCACGATTAGAAGTAAAAATAAATGTAATATTTTCGTCCAATAATTTAGTGATAAAATGCTGTAAAAAATTTGTCGAAGATGGATCAAGATTTTCTATATCCTCAACAATTATAATCAAGGGTTTTAGGTGCGAAAGATTCGCCATTACATCACATATTGTATTTACAATCAACTCAATCCGAACCTTTGGTTCCATTTTTCTAAGTATTGTTTCATCTTCACCGATATTTAGAAAATCAAGGATTGCTAAATAACTTGTGCCGATATCCCTCATACCAATTTCTTTTAGTTTATTTTCGATTACCTTTTGTTTTTCCGCGAGGGTAAAATTTATCTGAATTTTAAATAACTGAGTCAAAATATCACAAACTGGTTTCAATGTAATATTAGAAAGATAGGGTGAAGCAGTCGTTCTCAAAATTTCTTTTCCCGGTCCCAATTCTTCAATCAATTGATCGACAAATACTGTTTTACCTGTCCCATCCGGCGCAAATATCAATGCGGCTTTTGTAACATTAAGGAAATTTTTGAAAGCATCGATCATTAACGGCCGGGGAATAATCTTTGAACGGATTTTTAATTCTGGAAATTTTTCCTTCCCTTTTGGGCTATCAATACGACAGACAAGAATTTCGGTCTTCATACCTTCTATCGTAAGCATTCCCAGGGATGTAATATCAAAACTTTCAAGGATGGCTGGTTCGGTATCGGCAGATGTTAATATTTCGCCCATCTGAGCAATGCGTGCCAATCCTTTAGCAATACCTATGTATTGCGATATACCCGTTCGAATTTCCGGATATGCCTCTTTAAGTTTAACCAAGCAATTAATTATATTTATATCATCATTGGCAAAAACCATGAGATGTTTTTCTGCCTGCTCAATTTTTGAATTAAATCTCTTTAGATTTTCAATAAGATTTTGAAATTGCTTTTTCTTTAAATCTCTGATAAGAATTCCGATGTAATACATATTTAACTCCTAAGCTTAAATGGATTTTTTAACAACGTAGCTAATGGGAAAAATTTGAATTCTTCATTTTTATTCATAGTCGCAATGACTATCTCCGGCGCGAATTCATTTAAAACCTGCAAGCAAGCACCGCAAGGAATAATAAAATCATATTGGGGTGAATATATAAGCAGTAAAGAAAATTCTTTAGCACCCTCGGTAATACCTTTAAAAATTGCGACCCGTTCTGCACAAACTGTAAGTGAATAGGAACTATTTTCAATATTCACTCCGGTGTAGATCTTCCCGTTGGGGCAATATAATAAAGCAGCCACCTGGATCTTCGAATATGGGGCATAGGCATATTTTACTGTCTCCTTGAGTTTTTTTATCAGAACCTTTGATACCTTCATTTTATTTTTCTATCCCATTATGATATCCAGAAAATCCTCCCCATTTGTCAAACCATTTATTTCCATATACCGTGCAATCGTTTTCGCAAGATCCGAAAAACTTTTCCTCACGCCGATCTCTTTTCCATTCTTTCCATTAAAATAAGTAATAATTGGAACATATTCCCTTGAATGATCGGTTGATGGTGTGGTTGGATCGTTACCGTGGTCAGCCGTAATAAATAATAAATCATATTCTTTAAGGTTGCCCACAATTTTTTCAATCCCGGCATCAATTTCTTCCAATCCGCGCGCAAAATTCACCGGATCATTGCGATGTCCCCAATCCATATCAAATTGAACAAAATTTGCCACAATCAAACCCTGATTAAACTTTTTTAATGCGCTTATTACTGAATCTACACACTCAAGGTTATTTACTGAATGAAAGGATTTTGTATAACCCTGTTTAGCAAATATATCGTCTACCTTTCCTATGGCGATCACTTCAAATCCTTTTTCTTTTGCATAATCAAGGAGTGTGGGTTCGGGCGGTTTTAAAGAAAAATCTTTTCTGTCTTTTGTGCGATAAAAATTGGGTGGTTTTCCGGCAAATGGGCGGGCAATAACACGGGCGACACCATGTTCTCCCTGTAATAAATCGCGCGCAATCTCACAGAATCTATACAATCCATTAATACTGAAGACATCAATATGGCAGGCAATCTGGAAAACACTATCGGCTGAGGTATAAACAATCGGCATTTTCCTTTTTATATGTTCCGCACCCAACTTTTTTATAATTTCGGTACCTGAGGCTGGATAATTTCCCAGTGTCTTATAACCAATTCTTTTTTCAAATTCTTTTATTATCTCCTCAGGAAAACCATTATGATAAACAGGAAATGGTTTTTTTAGTATCACCCCCATCAATTCCCAGTGCCCAGTCGTTGAATCTTTGCCTGGAGAAATTTCCGCCATCTTACCGAAAAATGCTTTTGGTTTTTCAACCCTTTTTACCCCCTTAATTTCAATTATATTCCCCAATCCAAGATTTTCAAGAAATGGTAAATTCAATCCGCCCACTGCCTTCGCCAGATTACCCAGGGTATTACTTCCCTGGTCGTTGTATTTATCTGCATCCGGTAATTCACCCACTCCCACTCCATCAAGAATTAAAACAATAGCCCTTACCATTGAATTATTATATACATAAATCTATTTTTGTAAAGTATTTTTATCATTACTTGACTACAATCATCTTTTAATTATAATCACCTATGCCTGCACTAATCGTTAGAGACTTATATAAAAATTTTGGTAAAATTAACGCCGTTGCTGGAATTTCGTTTGATGTTGACGAAGGGGAAATCTTTGGTTTGGTCGGACCGAATGGCGCAGGCAAAACAACAACCCTAAGAATAATTGCAACACTCTTACAACCCACTTCAGGAATTATACAAATATTCGGTTTAAATGTTCTAAAGGAAGGCGCGAAGATAAGAGAAATGATAAGTTACCTTCCTGAAGAAGCAGGTGCATATAAAAATCTTAAGGGTATTGATTATCTCAAGTTTATGGCAGGATTTTATGCAAATGACTCTCAAGAAAAACAGAGAATAGTAGAAAAGGCGATTGAGATAGCCAAACTTGGCGAACGTCTAAGCGACTTTATTAGAAACTACAGCAAGGGAATGGTAAGAAAGTTGCTCCTCGCACGGGCACTGATGCATAATCCAAAACTTGTCATACTTGATGAACCAACCTCAGGACTTGATGTGATAAATTCACTTGAAGTGAGAAATCTTATAATTGATTATGTAAGGACCGGCACAACCGTCATTGTTTCTTCCCATAATATGCTTGAGGTAGAATTTTTATCCAATCGGGTTGCATTCATTCATCAGGGCAAAATAGTTGAATCCGGTACCCCTTCAGAATTGCGCAATAAATACCAGGCGGATAATCTTGAACAGGTATTCGTGAAAAGTATAAGTTATAGAAATTAACGATGCGGAAATTTTTTAACATCTTCAAAAAAGAAATAAAAGACCTGTTAACATTAAAGATGATACTCCCATTTCTTATGTCGATATTTATACTACTCTTTATTGGTCGTGTTATACAGAGCGAAGTGGGAAGGGCAATGAAACCTGTTAATATTGGCATTGTAGACAAAGACAAAACATATTCATCCTTCGCATTGATTGAATCTTTAAAAAATACAAAAAATTTAATCATGGTTCTTTCTGCCGAGACTGATACCCAGGCGGTAAGGATTGCAAAAGAACAGAACCTTTTTATGGTCTTAATAATTCCTGAAGATTACGAATCAAGATTAAAAAACAAAATGAGTGCCGAGATCAAAATTTATTCAATAATAACTTCCTTAAGCATCACATCTTCTGCCCAACGGGTAAATATAAGAAATTTTTTAAAAACAATTAACCAAGAAGTAGCCGAATTGCTTATAAAAGCGATAAATCCCGATTTAAATTTAGAAATGCTCCGTGAACCGATAAAGGCTAAAGAATTTGTGGTTTTGCAAGATATCATCCAGCCTGGCAATGCGGCATTTATCATAGGCTATATTTCTACTCAAACCGTTATTGTTCCAGTTGCCCTTTTAATGTTGATTATAATAACTGGCACAATTATTGCTTCTTCAATTGCTCAAGAAAAGGAAAACAAGACCCTGGAGACAATCCTCACGGTTCCGGTCTCAAGATTTACCATCATTATTGCCAAGATGCTTGCGGCGGTTGTACTAGCGATATGTTTTGCACTTTTCTTTGTTCTGGCAATGGGTAGCTATATGTCCTCAATCGGTAATGCAATGACGAGTACTCCATCTGACTTCCCGGATTTAAAATCAGGTATAAATCTAAGCCTTAATACACAAGGCAAAGTTTTATTGGGAATTAGTATATTTTTATCAATCGTTAATGCCCTTGCGTTAGCAACACTATTGGCATTATTTGCTCAGGATGTCAAAGATGCCCAGACGACGATAATGCCACTAACAATAATGATACTGATTCCATACTTCTTTGCCCTGACATTTGATCCAAATACAATGAGTCTGGGTCTAAAGATATTCACATTTTTAATTCCATTCTCTCATACATTCTTTGCCTTTAAATTTCTCCTGCTTGGACTGAAGATTCCTGTCATACTTGGTAATCTATATTTATTAATCTTTGCGATCATTTTAATCCTTGTTGCTACCAGGATATTTTCATCGGAAAGAATTTTAACAATGAAGTTTATTTTTGGCAAGCTCAAAAGGACCGTATGAAGATTTTAATTCTTGGTTGTGGAATGCAGGGAAGGATTGTTGCCCAAGATTTAAAAAGTTCTTACGCTGAAATTACCGTTCTTGATATTGATGAAAACAATCTTAAAAAGTTGGCTTGCCCGGGCATAAAAAAGATAAGATTTGATATAAAAGACCGTAAAAGACTGGTAAGACTGATGAGCGATTATGATTTAATAGTAGGTGCTCTGCCGGCGCGTTTGGGTTTTTACTCAATGGAGTGTGCAATTGATGCCGGGGTTGATATGGCTGATATGTCATACTCTCCTTTTGATCCTTTTTTGCTCGATAACGATGCTAAAAAGTCAGGGATAAGAATTATACCCGATGCTGGTTATGCACCAGGGTTGAGCAATATTCTCGTGGGTGAAGCATATAAGAAAATGGGAAAGATTGAAAATTTAAAAATAATGGTGGGTGGCATTCCCCAAAAACCAATCCCACCGTTCAATTATCACATCACCTGGTCACCCAGTGATTTAATTGAAGAATACACTAGACCTGCAAGGATTTATAAAAATTACAAGATAGTAACACTGCCCGCACTCACCGGAATAGAAGAATTTTATATTCCTAACATTGGCAAATTGGAGGCTTTTTATACTGACGGCTTACGTACATTGTTGAAAACAATGAACAGAATAAGAAATATGGAAGAGAAGACCATTCGGTATGCTGGTCATGCCACAATCTTTAAATCGCTTATTGAGGGTGGACTTTTCTCCAACAAGCAAATAAAGATTAATAACATTAAGATTTCTTGCTACGAGTTTATGTTTAAATACCTTAAAGAAGAATTGAGTAAAGGACCGGATGATGACCTTACTATTTTGATCGTGCAAATGCAGGCCGGAACAAAAATGAAAAAATATTGTATCATTGACTACTACGATAGAAAGAATAAAATTACCTCAATGGCGCGGATGACCGCATATACCTGTGCCATCATTGCCCGATGTATAAAAGATTATCCGGGATGCGGAATAATACCGCCTGAATATCTTGGGATGAATCCCAAATTCTGTGCATTCATTAAAAAGGAATTGAGAAAACGGAAAATTAAAGGTCTATAATTTTTTAACGAAAATCTTCAAAACTTCCCAAATTTAAAGGTTAGATATCCGGTGGCACCACTAAGACCTCTATCACTTATTCCATCAAGATCAGTTCCATAAATATAACGATAAGAAACCCCAAAATCGATGCGAAAAATCCTTGTGACATTCAGTGTGATTTCGGCCGATGGTTCCAGGACAAAGAAGAAATCTTCATACCATGGTTCTTCATAGGCGGGAAGTTTATATTGAGCCGAACCACCTCCCACAAGAGTATGGGCTCCAAAATGTACCAATTTTCTTGAACCAAATATCAGTTCGACTATAGGGCCACCATAGACAAAGTCCATATTGAAATTTCTCATTGGATAATTCGTATTTACATTTATTCTATTCACCGTGCCATAAAGACCACCGCCAACGCCTAAAATGTGATTGAACGTGACACCTCCCCTTACACCCATTAACATTCCAAATTGGTCATTCAAATAAGTAAATTTTATTGTTAATCCAGCGAATCCCCCTTTATCAACCGGACCCTTTATTAAAACCTCATCTTCTCTTTGTTTTGGCACAGTCTCAATCTTTAATGCAAAACCGATTACAAATATTATTAACAGGACCAGTATAAATTTTTTCATACTCAACTCCTTTTAACCATTTTTAATGCAAAAATTATGCCCGGATTTGTACTTGCAATCTCAGAAGATTGTAAATTTATTGCCTAAAATTTGTTAAATGATGCACAAAATTTGTGCTAAAATGATGGTGTCTCTATTTTTGCCAGAAGATTTCTGATATACTCTGCCCTTTTTACATCCCTTTCCTGCTCTTCAAGAATCTCACCATAATATAATTGAATATTTCCGGGTCTTGTTGTGAGCATTATCTCATTAATGATATTTATTTGAATATCCCTTATTATGCCCAATCCAATACCAAGCCTTACTGCCGAAAGAAGATTTAAAACTTCATCGCTATTTATGAGCCTTGCGGATCGCAATATTGCAATACTACGATGTACCTTATCCTCAAGTTCATACCTTGCCCGTTCAAGTATCAAGTCCCTTGCTTTTTTTTCAAGATCTATTAACATCCGAGAAAATTTGTTTATCTTTTCTATCAATTCATCTTCCTTAAAGCCCAAGGTATGTTGATTTGATATTTGGAATAGATTACCCTTTATCTCGGTCCCCTCACCATACAGACCACGAACTGTCATTCCGAGATTGAATGTGCTTTTTAAAATTTTTTCAATCTCATTAGTGTAAACAAGCCCTGGTAAATGGAAAAGAACAGATGCCCTTAGCCCGGTTCCGAGATTGGTGGGGCAGGAAGTAATGAATCCATAATTTTCATTGAAGGCATAGCCAAGTTCCTGACCGAGGATTTCTTCAAATTCATATACTTCACTCGCGATATTTGTCAAATTCAATCCACAAGATAAACCCTGGATGCGTAAATGGTCTTCCTCATTTACCATTACCGTGATATTGCCTTTCTCATTGATAAAAACCGCAGTCGGTTGTTCTTTTTTTATTATCGCTGGCGATATAAGATGGGATTCAAAAAGGGATTCTTTCTCAAGTGGTTTCATTTTGTTTAAATCTAAGTACTTTCCTTTAAAATTCATTTCCACCGCAGATTTTACAACCTGAACAAGTTTTTCTGCGTCCTGATTTTTCATCTTTATTTCAAATGGAATTCCTTCGATATTCCTTGCCACCCTTATCCGGGTTGAAACAACTATTTCCTGCTCTTCACATTCCTGATTTAATTCAGGAGAGACCAGCCACTTAATATTATCAAACATTCTCAACACCCAGTGTTTTCAATTTATCTCTTATCTGAGCCGCATCCTCGTAAGCCTCTTTTTCTAAAGCACGCTTTAATTCTTCCCTTAATCTAAAGACCTCTATCGCCCTTCTACCCCCGGTTTTTGCCTTTTTCCCTATATGTTTCTCACTATTCTGCACCTCTTTAATCAGCGTTTTTATGTATGGCTCAAACACGATAAGGCAATTTGCACATCCAAACCTTCCTACTTTTTTAAATTCTGCAAGATTCATAAAACATATTGGGCATATCACCTTTTCGTCTTCATGACTGGTATTCTTAAGTAATTTCTGGAGAACTTCAAGGGGTGATAGTTTCTTATCGCTCAAAATACCCTTTTTTTTGGCACAATCTTCACAAAGATGCACTTCTTTTATCTGTCCGCCCGAAACATCCTTAAAAAAAATACTGGCCGGCTTTTTTTTGCAATCATCACAAAGCATTTAACCTTCCTTCTTTTAAATTATAAACTTTATCTCCCAATTTTGCAATATCCATCGAATGGGTAACTAGTATTATTGTCCTTTCTTCATTTTTTAGATGAATAAACATATCCATTAGTTTATTCGTATTTTCATAGTCAAGATTTCCGGTAGGTTCATCCGCAAGAATTAAAAGTGGATTATTTATTAAAGCCCGGGCAATTGCCACTCGCTGTCTCTCTCCACCCGATAATTCGTCAGGTAAGCGCGATTTCTTATCATAAATCCCCAGCATATCAAGGATTTCTATTGCTCTTTCTTTTGCCGATTTTATATTCTCCCCATTGAGATAGGCAGGAAGCATAATATTCTCCATAACTGTAAATTCCGGTAAAAGGTGATGAAATTGAAAGACAAAGCCGATATGTTTATTCCTTATCTTTGAAAGCGATTCGTCATCATTCTTGAATAAATCAATATTATTAAATAGTACCCGACCATTTGTAGGTCGATCAAGGCTACCCAGAATATTAAGTAAAGTAGATTTTCCACTTCCCGAAGGGCCAAAGATAACAATAAATTGTCCTTTCTTTACTTTGAGATCAATGCCCCGGAGGACTTTAATCGTCTCGTTTTTCAAATAATATATTTTTTCTATGTTTTCGGCAACCAGTATCTCACTCATTTCGCAATGCCTCCACGGTCACAAGGCTTGCCGCACGAAATGCAGGATATATCGTTGCCAGGAAACTTATGAATATTGCAGCAATTGAGACCGCAATAAAATCGTTTAATGACATTTCCACGGGCAAAGTCTGAATAAAATATACATCTCCGGGCAAATTTACAAATTGATATTTATTTAAGAGATAGCAGGCAATGAGTGAAAATAATATCCCTAAAATTGTTCCTATGATGCCCATTATACTACCCAGGAAGATAAAAATTCGCATAATCTGTCTTCTGGTAAATCCATACGAACGCAGGATGCCAATTTCTTTTGTCTTTTTCTTAACAATATTAACCAAAGTGCCAACAATATTAAATCCGGCAACAATAATAATTAAAGTTAATACAATGAAGGTAACAATCTTTTCTAATTTCAATGCTGCAAATACGGAATGGTTTGATTCTATCCAATCCTGAACACGGAATGGATAGCCAATTTTTTCTTCAATTAGTTTTGAATAAACAGGTGTTTTATAAACATCATCTACTTTCATTTCAATTGCGCTGACTGCATCCTTAATGTCAAATAATGTTTGAACATCTTTAAGATTCATATAAACGATTGTTGCATTAAAATCATATACCCCAAAATCAAAAATCCCTTTAAGGATCAATCGCTTGGAGCGAGGTAGAATCCCGATTTGTTCCACAAAAGGAGAAGTGATAATTATTGTATCGCCAATACTTGCCTTCAGATTATGTGCGAGTTCAATACCAATCACGCAACCGTTTTCAAGGTCAAATACACCATCAATAATATGTTCGTTCACTTCGGTAACATCTTTTTCTAATTCCGGTATTACACCTCTAATCACAACACCATCAACATTTCTCTTGTTTCGAACCAGGGATTTAGTAATGATAAATGGCGCCTTTGCCTTAATAAATGACAATCCTTCTAGTTTATCCATAATCTCCTGGTAATTTTCTAATGGCTCATTAAAAAATCTCCGAATTACTATATGTGGTGTTCCACCAAGAATACGCCTTCGTAATTCATTTTGAAAACCATTCATTATAGAAAGGGTTATTAGCAGCGCACTTACTCCCACGAATATACCACCGATCGCGATAACAGTAGAAAGAGAAAAAAATTTTCGATGTCGTGAACGCAGATATCTTTGGGCAACAAATAACTCAACGAGCATCCTCTCTCCTTAATTGCGGAAAGAGTATCACATCTCTTATTGAAGGCTGATTTAAAAGTATCATACATAAACGGTCAACACCTATACCCAATCCACCGGTCGGGGGCATGCCATATTCAAGTGCCTCAAGATAATCTTCGTCTATTTCACCAATGCCTTCTTCTTTCTGGGCTAATTGTTGTTCAAATCTCTTTCTCTGATCAATCGGATCATTCAACTCACTGAACGCATTGGCGACCTCAAGCCCAAAGATAATTAATTCAAATCGCTCAACGAGTTCAGGATTATCGCGATGTTGCTTGGCAAGAGGCGAAATAATTTTGGGGTAGTCAATAACAAATGTCGGTTCTATCAGTTTTTTTTGCACAACTTCACTAAATAATTTATCAATCTTATCTCCAAGCGTTTGTCCCTCGGTCTTAATCCCGAAACGCAGGCATATTTCGTTAAATTCTTTTTCAGAAATTGTAAGAATATCAATGCCCAGTTTCTCTTTCAATGCTTCAGTATATTTAATTCTTTTAAAAGGTCTCGTTATTTCAACGGTCTTATCCTGAAATGTGATGCGATTATCGACATAGAGATTTTTAATAAGAAACTCAAAAAGTTCTTCCACGAGCGCCATTATACCAAAATAATCTGTATATGCCTGATATGCCTCAATCATTGTAAATTCCGGATTGTGAAATCTATCAAGCCCTTCATTTCTAAAATCTTTACATAATTCCCATACCTTTTCATAGCCACCAACAATTAATCTCTTTAAGTAAAGTTCATCCGCGATGCGCAGATACATTTCTTGCCCTAAAGCATTATAGAAGGTTTTAAAAGGCCTTGCCGAAGCACCACCATAAATGGGTTGTAGAACCGGGGTTTCAACCTCAAGAAATCCTCTACTATCAAAAAAGTTTCGGAGAAGGGAAATGATCTTTGAACGCTTTTTGAATATCTCACGCGGGCTCATTGAGATTTTCTTAATGTTTTTAGAACCACACCTTTCATTAGTAACTTTATCTTTCACAGCCGGGCATCTTACCTCGCCGACTTCTACGCATGAGAATTCATGACCACAGTCGTTGCACTTGAAGTCAATCGTGTCGGCAATTAAATCAAGGTATCGCTTACGATATTTCAATTCTATATCATCCAATCCGTGCCACTTCTCAGGCAGGGGTCTTAAAGATTTTGTAAGAAGAACGAAATCTTCAACAAATATGGTTATCTCGCCGGTCCTCGTTTTGAATACCTTTCCTTCAACACCGATAAAATCGCCGATATCAAAATTTTCAAAAACAGAAAATTTTTCTCCGAGGTCTTGCTTTCTAAGATAGATTTGAATCTTCTCGCTTTCATCATTGAGTGTTGCAAATATGGTTTTGCCGTGTCCTCTTATGGCAATTATTCTCCCAGCAGTTTTAATAACTATTTCAGAACCGCATAGAATTTCAAAATTTTGTCTTATTTCAGTAAAGTTATGGGTCCTATCAAACCGGTATGGATATGGATTTATATTTAATTCCTTCAATTTATTTAATTTATTGAGACGTTCTTCCATATAGAATAATACACCAAATACTTCAAAAGTCAACTGTTTTGCTAAATCATTGATTTTTTCTTTCAATTAAGTATAATCTAAAAATATGTGGAAGAAGTTAGTCTATCTTATTTGTCTTTTCTATATATTCTGTGAAAAATCTTCTTCTTTTAATGAGTTTAGGATTGTTTCTCTATCGCCGGCGATGACCGAAATAATCTTCGCCCTCGGTGCAGAAAAATACCTTGTTGGCACGACGACTTATTGTGATTTTCCGGATTCCGCAAAAAAGATTTACAAGGTTGGTGATTTTTCAAATCCTTCGCTTGAGCGGATTATAAGCCTCAGACCAAATCTTGTCATTTTAAACCTTCCCGAACAATCCAGAATAAAAAATCAACTTGAAAAATACGGAATAAAAATATTTGTTACCTCTCCAGAAAAACTTGAAGATATTTATAAAGAAATATCGGTGCTCGGAAAATTTATAAAAAAAGAAAAAAATGCAGATTCTCTTATTAACTATATGAAAGAAAATATCAGACCCTTATCCCGAATAAAGAAAAAAGTGTACATTGAAATCAATGCAAAACCTCTGATTACAATCGGTGGTAAATCATACTTAAATGAGTTAATAGAAATGGCCGGTGGTCAAAATATATTTTCAGATGTCAATAAAGACTATCCTGTTGTCAATCAGGAAGAAGTCATTATTCGTAATCCTGAAATCATAATTGTTCTGCACCCTGAAGATATTGAAAAGCGCATTGGCTGGGAAAATATTAATGCGATCAAAAATCATAGGATGTATAGTAATTTAAATCAAGACTGGCTCTTGAGACCGGGTCCCCGACTTGTGTTCGGTTTCAAACAACTGGAGAAGATTTTTGAATAAAATAATTCTGTTGATCTTTATATTATTGTTCAGCATTCTTTTGGAGTTATTTACCGGTCCTGCCGTATTAAGTTCTGTAATAATCCAATTGCGAATTTATAGAATCATATTAGGTATATTTGCGGGCAGCACACTGGCATTCTGCGGCAATGTACTTCAAGGATTATTTGGCAATCCGCTTGTAGAACCCTATACACTCGGTTCAGCATCAGGTGCAGCACTCGGGGCATCGTTAGGCATTGTATTATTTGGCTATGCAAACCCTATTTTTTCTTTTGCCGGAGCCCTGATTATTGGTATACTTGTCTTTACCATTGCCCGAATTGAAGGCGGGTTATTACGAGATAGGTTAATCCTATCCGGAGTCGTTATGAGTTTTTTTTGCAGCTCGCTGGTAATGATAATAATGATATCAGGAAGAAAAGAATTGTATGAAATTCTTTATCTATTAATGGGATATTTAGGTACTGTAATTACACCCCAGAACAGAACCATGATAATAATCATTTGTCTGACATCAATCATTTTAATTTTTTACCTTTATCGATATTATCGTGAATTTGATATCTTATCAACCGGGATAGAATCAGCAATTGCACTCGGCATAGATATACAGCGATTTTCAATCGAAGTATTTATTATTGTAACACTTCTTGTCAGTTTTGTTGTATCAATCGTCGGTGCCATTGGCTTTGTTGGTCTTGTTGTCCCCCATATTTCGAGAATGTTGTTCGGTCCAAAATATATTAAAAACCTTGCCGGCTCATTATTTCTCGGGTCGGCGTTTGTATTATTGGCGGATGCACTCGCCCGTTCACTTACTTTTTATGAATTACCAACTGGTATCATTACTTCTATGATTGGAGTACCCTTTTTTATCTACTTATATCGTTTGAAATAAAAGATGAAGATTATAGAATTATCAAATGTGAGTTTTTCATATAACGCAAAAATTGTCTTAAATGATATAAATCTAACCATTGAAAAGAATGAATTTATTGGAATCATTGGCCCCAATGGCGCCGGGAAGTCGACAATTTTGAGAATAATGGCAGGCATTTTGAAAAAATTTAACGGCAGTGTGAGAATTATAGAAAGAGATATAAAAAAGATCAAACAAAAAGAATTAGCCCGCATAATTGGGTTTGTTCCGCAGGAAACTCATTTTCAACATAATTATTCGGTTGAAGATGTTATTTCAATGGGAAGATACCCTTATGTTGAACCTTTTCGACATTTTAAAAAAGATGATATAGCGGCAATTGAATGGGCGATTGAAAAATCTAATTTAGCCCAATTAAGAAATAGACTGGTAAATTCCATTTCTTCAGGCGAAAGGCAGATAGTCGTTATCTGTCGTGCACTTGTTCAGAAACCTCAAATCCTTTTACTTGATGAACCAACAAGCCATCTTGATATTCAACATCAAGTAAGGATAATGGATTTGTTAAAAGATTTAAATCAACATGGAATGACAATTGTAATCGTGAACCATGACCTGAATCTATCGAGTCAATTCTGTAAAAAACTTGTTCTTATACACCAAGGAAGTATTTACAAAATTGGCGCACCAGAAATGATAATTAATAAAAAGTTAATTCAGGATGTTTATGGCGTTGAGACTGAAATAATCATCCATCCCGAGAGAAAAGTACCACAAATTTTTTTGAAATAAATTTATTTTACTATCTGGATTTGATTGGGGCTTTTTACAATAATCTCGGGTTTGCCATTATATTCTTTAATAAGCCCCGTCACTCTTACTTTTCTATTGAGATAATAATCTTCTGGATTTTTCGGGAATTTATCAAAATCACTGGCAAATATGACTGCTGTAAAATGACGCTTCCAATCTTTATGAAAATTCAAAAAACAGACCTTACCAGTATTGTTTGTAAGAACAATTGTACCTTCTATTGTTTTAATCTTGCCATAATATTTATGCGCATCAAGATATGAGATTACTTCATTATGCGCTTTTGATTGGATTATCTCTTTGCTTAAGATCTCGGCTGTATCAGGTATTTGGAAAACAGGAAATGGCCATAAACCTCTTCTATTTCTGATAGCAATTTTTTCTGTATTTTGGAATTCCCTTTTAAACATTGTATCTGGTGGATAAAACCTTGTCTCAGCAAGTCCAACACGGATCATTTCTTCATTAACACATTTGCCATCCAGATAAACATAAAATAAGTATCTGCCGTAATCATCTTTTTCCGACACATCTTTTTTCAGGACCACGGCTTTACCAAGGATTAAATTCATTAAAAATTCTTTAGCCAGATCCCCTCCGGGATCAAACATCTCCGGTGCATTGATTCCCAAAAGACGAACCGTTTTTCCCTTATTGGTTTTAAATGTATCTCCGTCAATTACTTCAACCACTTTTTCCTGGTTAGAACAGACAAGCAAAATTAAAAAGATGGGAAAAATTGGATTTCTCACGAAAGATTATAACGGATTCAAACCAATCTGTCAAGTATCATGCAAGCCTTGACATTATAGATTTTTTTTTGTAAAATTCTGCAATAAAAAATGAAGAGAAAAAACAACAAAAAAATTTTCCAGGAAAACTTACTCAAGGAAATTGAACATTTGAAAAAACGGTTAAAAATATTGCAGAATAGAATGCGCGAATATCAGATATTGAATAAAGCAGTTTTTGAACATTCGCCCGTCGGTATAACTGTGCGGCTCGGTTCCGGTGAACTCGTGTCATATAACAAAGCCTGGAAAAAAATATGGAATCTGAGTTACCGTAAAATAGTTGAGTTCGAGAAGTTATGTAAAGGATGGAGTGTCAAAAAACGTTATCCATATCTTAAAAAGTATATACCGAAAGTTCAAGAAATTTTTGATAGGGGAGGTGAGATATATATACCCGAAATCCATATTGTTGACCCAAAATCAAAATTTGATAAATGGATCGCCCAACATTATTATGCAATAAAAAATGATCAGGGCAAAGTTGAACATGTTGTAACTATCACTCAGGATATCACCCCACAAAAATTGACACTTTCGGCGCTCAAGGAAAGTGAAGAAAAATTCCGGACCATTGTGAACAATGTAAATTTGGGTGTTTACCGTTCGACGGCCAAATCACCCGGTTATTTAATTCAGGTCAACCCCGCATTTGTAAAGTTATTTGGATACGACTCTATTAAACAAATTTTAAATATTCCCGCAGAAAAGTTTTACAAAAATTCGAAAGATAGAATCCAATTTATTAAAGAGTTGATAAAAAATGGGGAGGTCCGGGATAAAGAATTAGAGATGAGAAGAAAGGATGGTTCAACATTCTGGGCTTCAGTATATGCCAAGGCAAATTTTGATGAAAACGGTTATATTAAATGGATAGACGGCGTCGTTGAAGATGTAACCGAGCGGAAACAGATGACAGCAACTCTTCAAGCGCTCTCTTTTACTGATGAATTGACCGGTTTATACAACCGGAGGGGATTTATGACCCTTGCTGAACATCAAATGAGAATTGCACAACGAGCCAACAAACCGATTTTATTGCTATTTATAGATATGGATAATTTAAAAGATATAAACGACGAATTTGGACACGCTATGGGGGACCAGGTACTTGTCTGGACAACAAAAATTCTAAAAAAGACATTCCGGGGTTCTGATATCATCGCTCGTATTGGCGGAGATGAATTCGTAGTTTTAACCTTAGAAATAAAAAAAACAAAGGGTGAGAGATTATATCAGCGTCTTCATAAAAGTATTGAGGTATTTAATCAGTCTGCACAATTACCTTTTAGAATTTCACTAAGTGCGGGATGGTCATATTATGACCCCAAGCATCCTGAAAATATCAAAGATCTTTTAAAGAAAGCAGACCATTTGATGTATATTAATAAAATGAGAAAGCGAGCAAAAAAATAATATTTACTTGACACCTTATGTAATTTTTATATAATTCTTTGTGCAGTGGCAATCTATTCTCGATGTAAATCTCAATCGACTTACAGAATCCCTCAAATTCATTGAAGATTATATCAGATTTATAATAAAAGAAAATTCTATTCTTGAAAAGATAAGAAATACGCGCAACAATTTTTTTCTTCTAAAAAAATCCCTGCCTTTAATTGATTTAGTTTCCTACCGGCAGAGTGAGATTGACCCGGGAAGAAAGGCTAAATTTGATTCGATTAGGCGAAAAAATGAAATAGATCTCATTCTGGCAAATTTCTCAAGGGCAAAAGAATCGGCGCGTACAATTGAAGAAATTTTACGTCAAAGGAATAGATCATTGAGCACAATTATTAAAAAAATAAGGTTTCAAATATATGATATTGAAAAAATTGTTTTGCAAAAGTTTCAAAAGAGATTTGATCCAAGATTATATGTAATCGTTGACGAACAATATATTGATAAAATGCCATTGGAAGAAATGATAAAAATTCTGCAGGATAACAGTGCTACAATGATGCAATTGCGTATAAAAACTCTATCCGACAAAACATTTTATTATTATGCAAAAAAAATAAGAAAATTAATAACCGGTTCTGAATTTAAATTTATTATTAATAATCGCATTGATATCGCATTAGCGGTAAATGCGGATGGAGTTCATCTTGGTCAGGAAGATATACCTTTAAAGCAAGCAAAAGATCTGATCGGTAATAAATTTATCATAGGAGTTTCTGCCCATAATCTAACGGAAGCTTTGAGAGCCCAGGATAATGGAGCTGATTACTTAGGGATTGGTGCCATATTTCCCACTAAAACAAAACATGATGCACGGATTTGTGGTCTGGATTTGATCAGTAAACTTAAAAATAGAATCGACATTCCTATAATTGCGATCGGTGGGATAAATAATAAAAATTATAAAGAAGTTTTAAGGGCAGGTGCTGATGGAATTGCAATTGCATCTTATTTATTCGAAGGTAATTTGAAAAAAAATTTACAATCATTAATAAAAGGGCTTGAGATATTATAATTTTTTTATATAATTATATTTTAAGGAGGCATAAATGGATATAACAATATCGGCGAGGAACTTCACATTGACCGATGCAATGACTGAATTTGCAGGCAAAAAATTTGCCAAATTAAAGCGCTTTAGTCACATCATAATTGATGGGAATCTTATTCTTGAAAAGGATAAATCCATTAGCATGGTAGAACTAACACTTCGGGTTAAACATTCTACAATCACCTGTAAGGTCAATACTCAAGATATATATCAAGGCATTATTGATGTGGCAAAGAAAGTTGAACGGCAATTACAAAAATACGAGGATAAATTTAAAGAAAGAAAAAGAATTTCGGCGAAAACAAAACGAGTATGAATAAGATCAACGCAAAAACATTGTATGAAGAAAAGAAAAATGATTTTTATTTTGAGATAATCACTGGCGCAGAGCATCTTGATAAAAGAATAATTACAAGTTGCGATATATTTCGACCCGGCCTTGCTCTTGCTGGATATATTGGTTATTTTTTAAGCGAAAGAATAATGATTATTGGAAAAACAGAGACTTCATATATAAAAACCCTGGATAAAAAAACGAAAGCCAAACGGATTGCTACAATAATGAAACTTGGAACCCCATGTGTTATTGTAACAAAAAAACTTAAGATTGATGAAAAATTTATTGAGGAAGCAAATAAACGAAAAATTCCAATTTTAAGGACACCTTTATCAACAACACCATTCATCCACGCTCTTTCCACATATCTTGATTATAAACTTGCACCGACATTATATTTACATGGTACCCTAATTGATATCTACGGAGTTGGTGTCTTATTTCTGGGTAAACCCGGCATTGGGAAGAGTGAGTGCGCGCTAGATTTGGTAGAAAGGGGACACCGTCTTGTGGCTGATGATTTAGTACAAATTGTACGCAGAGGGGAAATGCTTATAGGAATGGGGGCTGAAAAGAGCGATAAACTGAAGCATCATCTTGAAATTCGTGGGGTTGGAATAGTGGACATTTTTAGGATCTTTGGTGTTAAGGCCGTCCGTTTGCGTAAGCGTATTGAAATAGTGATTGAACTTGTTTACTGGGAAGAAACTAAAGGTGAATATGAAAGGCTTGGATTGACTAAAAAAATGAAAAAAATTTTAGGCGTTAAAATACCTTATATTAAATTACCACTGACTCCCGGCAAGAATGTTTCAGTAATCGCCGAAGTCGTTGCCATGAATTATCTTTTAGAGTTAAGAGGAATAAATGTTGCCAAAGAATATAATGATGAACTGCAGAGAGTTATTTTTAAAAAAGAAGTACCCAGTGTCCATTTTGATGAGGATATAGAATGATAAAAGGTATTATTATCGGACACGGTAACTTCGGCCAGGCCTTGCTTAACACGATTGAGAAAATATTGGGCAAACAGGAAATGGTTGAGGTAATTTCAAATGACAATTTATCTTGTGAATCACTGACAGAAATTCTGAAGAAATCAATAAATATTGATAATCAGGAAAAAATAATATTTGTCGACTTGCCCGGTGGAAGTTGTGCAATCTCCTGTTTAAATGTTCTGAAGGAAAATAAAAATTTAAAAATCCTCTGTGGTATAAATTTACCGATGCTTCTTGAATTTTTTTTATTACGAGAAAAATACAAGGCAAATGAATTGGTGCCCGTATTATTAAAAAAAGCAAAAGATAATATCATTATCTTGGGAGGCAATATTGAAGACAATCGGTGAAATCTTTGAGGAATCGGTTAAAAATCATCCCGATAAGATTGCCCTTAAAAAAGGTAATGTTGTTTATAGTTACTTAGAATTAAAAGATAGAGTGCTGGCATTAAAACAGTATTTATATGGCCTTGGGTTAAAACCTGGCGATAGATTTGGGGTCCTCGGCGAAAATAGTCCGGAATGGGCAATTAGTTATCTTGGGATTGTGCGCGCGGGCTTAATCTGTGTTCCTCTTGATGCGATGCTTGGTGAAGCAGAATTATTACATATCCTGAGAGAAAGTGCAGCAAAAGGTGTGTTATGCTCGAAGGGGCACATTGACAAAATCGAATCGATTAAGAACGAACTAAAAGATTTAAAATGGTTGATAAGTATGAAAAAGATCAAAGAATTGCCTGCTGTTAAAAGCGAAAAACAAATAGAAATAAATCCCCAATCTCTTGCGATCTTAATCTTTACATCGGGCACAACCGGTCTTGCTAAAGCAGTAATGCTGAGCCATACGAATATCATCTCCAATATCCAGGCAATAGAGAAAGCGATCCCTGTTTATCATACCGATAGTTTCGTTTCAATAATTCCAATGCATCATACATTTGAAGCAACCTGTGGATTTTTATATCCCCTCTATTGTGGTGTATCTATATTTTATCCACCCAGTCTTAAACCAAACGATTTAGTTGCTACCTTTAAAGAAGCAAAAATAACATGTTTGATTGCAGTGCCACTTCTTTTTGAAAAATTTCTTGCTGGTGTTCAGCGAAAAATAGCTAATGCTTCAATTCCAACAAAATTGTTATTCAATACCATTAGTGGTGTCACTTCAATTATAAAATTTTTACGTAAACCCCTTTTCAGTAAAGTCCGAAAAGAGATGGGTTTAGAAAATTTGCGCCTTGCCGTCTCGGGCGGTGCTGCATTATCAACAAAGGTTGCTCAGGGGCTTGAAATGCTTGGTATTCCAATATTACAAGGATACGGATTGACTGAAGCTGCACCGGTTATATCAGTCAATCCATTGTCTCAAGCAAAAAATGATTCGGTTGGGAAGCCCTTGCCTGGAGTTGAAGTCAAAATCTTTGAACCGGACGATAACGGAATCGGTGAGATTATTGTCAGGGGTCCAAATATAATGCTTGGTTATTACAACAATCCAGAAGCAACAAATGAAGTCCTAAAAGATGGATGGCTTTATACTGGTGATCTTGGTTATATTGATAATGACGGATATATACACATCACCGGCAGAAAAAAGAGTCTCATTGTAACTCCAACGGGGAAGAATATCATTCCCGAAGAATTAGAAGAAAAATTGCTTCAGAGTAAATGGGTAAAAGAGGTCCTTGTTGTACCCAGAATAGATCTCGCGACTAAAAATGAAGAAGTCTGCGCATTGATATATCCTGATTATGAGTTGTTAGAAGAGTATAGCATTGCCCACAACATCAATTTAGAATTTTCCGACATAGAAAAAATAATCCGTGATGAGATAAGAAAAGTCAATGAAGATTTACCGATTTACAAACGAATTACAAAATTTGAGATTCGCGAAGAAGAATTTCCAAAAACGACTACCCAGAAGATAAAAAGGCATATGTTTATTGAAAGAAGTATTAAGGTTTAATATTAAATTTCTTCTGCAGATTTTTTATTACAATCGGTGGTACAAGTTTTGAGACATCGCCTCCCAAGGATGCAATCTCTTTAACCAACGATGAGCTGATGAAGATATAATTTTCTGAAGGCATAAGAAAGAGCGTTTCGATCTGCGGATTCAATTTTCTATTCATTAAGGCTATTTGGAATTCATAATCAAAATCTGATACTGCCCGAATACCCCGGATAATTGTTTTTGCGGAAACCGATTCTACAAATTCAACGAGTAATGAAGAGAAACCTTTTACGACAACCTCTTGATTATCTTTGAATACTTCCTTTATCATTTTTATCCTTTCGTCAAGGGTAAAAAGGGTTTTTTTAGGACGGGCACTAACACCAATGATAATTATATCAAAAACCCTTTTTGCCCGATTTATCACATCAATATGTCCATAAGTTATTGGATCAAAAGTACCTGCGTAGACAGCCTTTTTCATTTTCAACTCCCTTTTATTTTTAAAAAAGACACAAGCGTATTGCCATACCTTTTTTCTTTAATAACCTTGTATCGCTCATCAATTGCACAAGGATAAAAATTTGAATATTCAACAACCACAATAGATTCTTCTTTGAGAAGATTATAAAAATACAAAAGTTTCAATGCTTCATTTAGATATCCGGTTCTATAAGGTGGGTCAATAAATACTACGTCAAATACCATATCCCGCAATTTTTTTAATCCCGGACGAAAATCCTGTTTTATTACTTTGATTCTATCATTGAGATCCAGCGCCTTAATATTTTTCAAAAGTACACCAGGGTTTTTTTCTATAAATATACAAAATCGAGCTCCCCTTGATAATGCCTCAATTCCCATAGCGCCGGTACCTGCAAATATATCAATGACAATGGCATCATTGATCACATCTCCCAAAATATTAAATATCGCTGAACGAACGATTGCCTTTGTTGGTCGGATCCCGGTTTTTGGGCCTTTCAATATTTTACCTTTATATGAACCTGTAAGGATTCTCATTATTATTAGATGAACCCCGAAACACATTTGTGCTCCGGGGTTCATTATTTATTTGGTGAATTTATCTATCCTAATACTACTTTATTATTGTGGGAGTAATAAATATCAATAATTCCCTGTCTTCGTATGTCGTTGTTGTCTCACGGAAAAGTGCACCGATGATAGGGATATTTTTGAGTATCGGGATACCCCGCACATTCTTAGTCTCTTTCTTTCTTATAAAACCACCGATCACAACAGTATTGCCATCTTTTACAAGCACCCTCGTATCGGCCTCGGAGGTCGTAATAATTGGTCTACCGGCCAATGCAGATGCACGGTCAAGTTCACTCACTTCAGCATGAATCTCCATTGTGATTTCTTCTAATGAGTTTATATGGGGAGTAACTTCAAGCTTTGTACCTACGGTGTAGAATTGTATCACAGTGTTACCCGCCATATCCCTTGTGGGAATACCAAACCTTTGTCCACCAAGGATTGAGGCTTTTTTGTTATCTACCGCTGACACCCGCGGCGCCGATATGGTATTCGCCTTGCCTTTTTCCTCAAGCATATTGATTGTCGCACTTACCTGGGCAAGGGATGGCACAGTTCCAATATTGAATACCCCATATCCTGCAATTGCCGGTGTGGGATTGCTCGTGACATCAACCCTTAATAATCTACTCTCGAGCCCTTTTAATGTCCAGTTGATACCAAGTCCCTGGGACTGAGAGGCATCTACATCAACAACCTTTGCCATTATTTCAACCTGGGGCGTAGGTGTATCAAGCAACTTCACAAGCTGTTTAATTTTATCATGGATTGGCTCTACTTCGGTAACAACGACAGAATTTGTTCTTTCATCAACATTGGCCTTACCTTTTGGCGAAAGCATAGCCTGAATTTTGGTCAACATTTCAGAAGGATTGGCAAACTCAAGTTTATAGATATTGGAAATAAGCGGCAAATCAAAATCCTGTTTGTCAAGATTTTCCGCTGTATCAACCCTTATCACCCCGGGGTCTTCACGGTATGTATAACCAGCAGCGCGGAGGATAATCTCCAATGCCTGTTTCCAGGGAACATTGTGGAGTCTCACGGTCACGGTTCCTTTTACATCCTTTCCCGCAACAATATTTACTCCTGCATATTCAGAAAGTGCCCTTAAGACAGTAAGAATATCCGCATTTTCAAGATCGATACTGATTGGTCTGCCGGTTATACTAACCGGTGGTTTTGAACTCGGAACCGTTGGTGGGGGTGCCTCAGGCGCAACAGGGGCTGCTGCCTGGGTAGTTAGCGCCTGCCATGTAGGTATTGGTACCGTTAACCCGGTCAGCAGTGTTATAACGAAATTGTTACCTTCGGTTGTTGTCAAAAATGAATAGTCTTGATTCAACTTTGCCACAACCCTTACCAAATCTGGCTGCCCGGCAAATCCAGTAATTGAAATATCTTTTATACCACCGCTATTGATGACGTAACTCTTGCCTGTGAGATTACTTGATACACCGGAGCAATCCACAACCATTCGGGACGGATCTTTGAGACTGAAAGCATTGGCAATAAATGGTCCATCCGATTCAATGATCAATTTTGTATTTACTCCCTCAGATTTCACAATAACATCTTTAATAACTACGCCATTCAGTAGAGAGAGTATTGAGAGAATTGTTAACAAAAATCTCATAATTTACCTCCTTTCTTTTCCCTCTTGGAGTCTTAATTCATATTTTGTTACAACTCCGGCATGCATAATTTCAAAAATTATTGCCTGGCGATTTATTTCGCTCACATGACCACCAGCAACACGGTCACCGCGTTTTAAAATATAACCGTTATCCTGGCCATCCTTGACGAGGGCATAATAACCACGATCACCCCAGAGAATTCCAATGAGACGCAGATTTTCCGGGCTTAAATGGCCAGTCTTACCACCGCCTAATTCCAGACCCAATAATGGAACAAAAGGGTCTCTACGTCCTGCAGCTTCATATTCATATCTCTCTACAGGAAATAGAGAATCTGTAGATGGGGTCTGACTTAAAAGAACTATTAAACTAAGAAAACTACCGACGGCGTGGAGCACCACTTGGCACCTCCTGTTTTTTTGCTACAGTATAAGTAATCGCCTGCAACTCGGCTTCTGTGCTTCGGTCTTTGCCAGGATTAATTTTTATCGATGGGACATTCACAATCCGGGATAGATTTCCGATATTAGATAAGAATCTTCCAAGCTGGTGATAACCACAAGCGACTTTGATCTGAACGGGAATTTCTGAATAATTTTGTTTTGGAACAGGACCACTTGGTTTAAAGAGCAAGAAACTTACACCTGCCTTTGTACCGGAATTTGAAATTTGCTGGATTAATTTTGGAATCTCTTTTTCTTGAGGGAGCATCTCTTTGGCGATCTCCCACTCTGCCTCAAGTCTGGCTATCCTTGCCTGGAGTTCGGGTAAGCGCGCCTTGGCTGCTTCCGCCTCCTGAACCTTAATCTGGAGTGAATCTCTTTTTGCCTCCAAGGTCTTGATCTTATTTTGATTTGAGGTATAAGGGAATCTGAAAAATAGGATTAATACCAGTATCAACAGGACAAAAAATACAATTGCCTGCTGGGTTTTTGGTTCTTTTAGATTCATCGTGAACCTCCAGTTGAATCAATTTTTACATTTGCAGTGAGTGTAAATTCCATCATTTCCTGTTTTTCAACAGTCTTTTTTTCGAGGACTGTCAAATCCACATTAGCAATATAAGGTGATTCCTCAAGCCGATTCATAAATTCAGCAACCAGCAGATTTGAGGCGGTTGTTCCTTTGATATTAATATTTTGTGTCGATACATTAAGCATTGTAAGCCAGGTAAATTCTGGAATCCGTGATGATATTTCATCGAGAATATGAGCAATGAGAAAACGGTTTTTATTTAGTTCCTTAATTGGACTAATTAGCGTCATCAATTCTTTTTCTCTTTTCTTCAAACTATCGACAGTTGCTACATACACCTTTAATTCATCAAGACGTGTCTGCAGTGTATTTATATTGCGATTTAGCCCGCCGATTTTGCTGGACTGAATTATCAGGAAAAGAGCAATAATGATGACGACCACCGCAATCCCAAGGATGTAAAGCGCACCTAATTTAACATCTGGCAGCTTAATTGGTGGTGCTCCTGGTTTTGCGGCTTTCGCTTTTGGAGCCTTTGCCTTTTTAGGGCTGGGCGATAGATTTATTTTTATCATTAGTCCCCCCTTAATGCAAGGCCAACTGCCTGGGTTAAAACTGGACCAATCATTTCAACCCCTTCAGGTGCAAAAATTGAAGGGTCGTAAAGAATATTTTTGAAAGGATTAAATACTTCTACACTCACATTCAAACGTCTTTTAAGATAATCAACCATATTAGAAATCAGTGCGCCCCCACCTGTAATAAACATCTTGTTCACTCTTTCTTCACCAGTTACTGTGGAAAGGAACTGAAGACTTCTTTCGATTTGTGTGCTGAGGTCATTAACAAACGACTCAAAAACACCCTGAATTGAATCCGGCGATGCGCCCACTGGTATCGTTCCCTTAACTGCATTCGCAGCATCTTCATAATTAAAGCCAATTTCTTTCTGCAATTTATTAATATAAGAATTAACACCATAGTAAACATCTCGTGCAAGTAAGGAAGAACTGCCCTTTATTACATTTATTATTGTCATTCCTGCTCCAATATTTACCAATGCAATTGTTTCATCCGCGCTCGGCTGATAATTGTATTCAAATGCATTTTGAAGGGCAAAGGCAGCGGTATCAATGATGATTGGATTTAAATTTAGTTCCTTTAGAAGGGCAGTAAGATTATTTATCAATTCATTTTTTGCAGCAACAAGTACAACCTCTTGTTGATTCTCACCGTAATTAGGGTTTACTACATCAAAATCCAGAGAGACTTCGTTTATATCAAATGGCACATATTGTTCTGCCTCCCACTTGATCTGCTCTCTCGTTTCCGCCTCACTCAAACGATCCATTACAATCCTTTTTATTATCACATCCCTGCCGGCAAGACCGATTACAACATCTTTTGTTGTAATATTGCGGGATTCAAATAGAGTCCGGATTGAATCCAGGACCGCTTCCCGGTCAATAATTTCCCCTTCAACAATTGCATCCGGCAATATCTTAGAGATGCCGTAATTTATTAGCCTTTTGGTCTTGCCTGGCAAAAGCTCAACAACCTTTGTTTGACTTGAGCCAATATCAAGACCAACTACTTTTTTCTTTTTTCCAAACATATTCACTCCTTTGCTTTTTTCCAAATTCTACACAAACTCCAGATGGGGCTTTTTTCCCCTATTAAATTAAATTTGAATATTATATATATAATTGCTGAAATGTCAAGAGTCAATTTCATCATTTTTATCTACCTGTCGAAAATTAAATGATTTTTTGATATTTAGTAAAAATTTATCAAAGTTTCCCTTTTTGATATGGAATCTAATGTCTCTCATAAGTCGGATATAAAACATTATATTATGATAACTGACAAGACGTCCGGCAAGGGCTTCACCAGCCTTAAAAAGATGTCTGATATATGCACGGCTGAAATTTCTGCAGGTATAACAACTACAATTTTTATCAAGCGGCGAATCATCTTGTGCATAACGACTGCCTTTTATAATCACTTTACCCTCTGATGTAAATGCCATTCCAGTTCTGCCATTACGAGTGGGAAGGACACAATCAAAAAGATCAACCCCAAGACTTACTGCCTCAAGGATATCCTCAGGATAACCACAGCCCATTAAATATCTTATTTTATTTTCAGGAATAAGTTCATTTACCACCTCTACCATTTCCATTGTCAACTGTGAAGATTCGCCAATCATCAACCCCCCAATTCCATAACCAGAAAATTTCAATTCAAGAAGGCGCTGGGTGCATTCCTTCCGGAGTTCTTTGAAAGTAGCACCCTGAATGATTGCGAATATACGCGGTTTTTTTTTACATTCAAACTCCGCCTTGCCCAGTTTACCGTCCTTTCCACCGCAATACGCGCTTCAATGAATTCTGAAGGATAAGGTGTGAAAAAATCAAGGCACATCGCAATATCGGTTCCCAAGTCACGCTGAACTTCAATCGCTCTTTCCGGAGTTAAATGTATCCGACTACCATCGATATGTGAAAGAAAAGTTAAACCATCATCATCAACATTTCTCAATTCGCTTAATGAATATGCCTGGAACCCTCCTGAATCAGTCAGAATCCCCCTTTCCCAATCCATAAATTTATGGAGACCTCCAAGTTTTTTTATTAATTGGATTCCTGGCCTCTGCATTAAATGGTAAGTATTACAAACGATTATCTCAACCCCGATCTTTTTTAACTCATCAGGTGAAATCATTTTTACACTGCCCTGGGTTGCCACAGGCATAAAATTTGGTGTCTTGACCTCAAAATGTTTTGTTTTCAAAAGACCCAATCTTGCCTTGGTATTACGGTCCTTTGCAATTAATTTAAACATATTGATATCATACATAATTATTCAATTTTGTCAATAATTGCTTCAATTTAAAATATTTTTGGTTAATTCATCCGACCAGGATATCCAATGTAATTTTCTATAATATAGTATGAAAAATGATAAGAGAGTTATACAGTTATATACAAATTGGGATTTTCTTAATTATTTAAATCAGGAAGGATTACCGTGAATTTTGAGCCTTCACGCAGTCTGCTCTCCACTTTGATCTCACCCTGATGCAGTTGCACAATATGTTTGACGATTGATAGCCCAAGTCCTGTCCCTCCCTGGGACCTTGAGCGTGTCTTATCAACTGTATAAAACCTTTCAAAAATTCTTGGAATCTCCTCTGATGGAATACCTATGCCTGTATCCGAAACACTAATATAAAATTTTCTTTTTTCATAATTTACTGCAACCTCAACCCCTCCCTTTTCTGTGAATCTTATTCCATTGCTCACTAAATTAATAAGTAATTGCTGAAGTAGAAATTTATCACCTGAATAACCAGGAATCGGAATCGGTGAAAAATGGAGATAAATACCTTTTTGCTCAGCAGTCTTGCGGAATAATGAAATTACCTCCCGCGCCAATTCATTAAGGTCAATCTTCTCAATATTGAGTTGTCTTTCCTGCCTTTCAACATCAGAAAGAACAAGTAGGTCAGAGACAATATTGGTTAATCGTTCAATATTTTCATGGACAATTTTGATGAATCTTTTCCTGTTTACTTCATCTAAATCCGGGTCTTCAAGTGCCTCAATATAGCCTTTGATTGCAGTCAGCGGCGTGCGCAATTCGTGAGAAAGATTGGTGATAAAATCGGCTTTTATTCTTTTAAGGTTCTTTGCATCAGTTATATCATTGAAAAAGTAAATAAATAATTGCTGGGATTTAAGATAAAACCTTGATACCGCAAATGTTTTTCCCAAGTCCGGCAGTTGGAGTTCTATCACATCAATCATCTTGTTATCCGGAGCTTTATTGGTAAATTCAATAAATTCTCTATTTATTATTAATTCCTGAATTATCGTGTCGCTTTGGAATGCCTTTTTACCAAAGATGTTTTGAATACTGCTATTTGCTTGAATAATTTCGCCGCTTAATTTGGTCAAAACCAAACCTTCTTTCATCCCTTCAAAGATGATATTTAGTAACTCTTCTTTACCACCCGAGATTGATTCCCTCGCTTCTAATTTCTCGGCAAGGGCATTTAAGTTTTCTATCAAATGTGCGATAATTCCCCTTGATTTTTTTAAAATGCGTGAGGAGTATTTTGCACTTAATAAATCTTCGGTGTATTGAATAGTGTCCTTTAAGTTTTTGTAGTAAATAAATAAATGCGAAAGCAAAAAAATTATGATGATAATCAAAATTGTAATAATTAGATAAATCACTCTGAATCCAATTTATATCCAACGCCCCTGATGGTCTTAATAAATCTACCACCGGTGCCAAGTTTTTTTCTGAGATTGGTTATATGAACATCAATGTTGCGGTCAAGAATAGTCTTGCTAATGGCATCAAGAAGGTTATCCCTGGTGAAGACCCTGCCCGGGCTTTTCATAAGGGTATGAAGGATTTTAAACTCAGTTGCGGATAAGTTTATCTCTTTTTCATTATAGAAAATCTTGTGTTTTTTTACATCCATAACGAGTTCATTAAATCTTAAAACCTCTTCGGTTGTTTCTTCAGAAGTGGTTCGGCGGAGTATTGCCTTTATTCTTGCAATCAATTCCCTGGGGCTGAATGGTTTAACTATATAGTCATCGGCACCGAGTTCAAGCCCCAGCACTCTATCCACTTCTTCACCTTTTGCAGTGAGGATGATTATGGGTAAATTTTTTGTTTGCTCCTTTGATCTTAGTTCCCTGCAAATTTCAAATCCATCAATATCGGGAAGCATCAAATCCAGAATCAAAAGGTTTGCAGGCATTTTTGATAAATATTCCATTCCATCATAACCATTAATAAAACCCTCCACAGAAAAACCATTCTTCTCAAGATTATAGCGGATTAAATCACGAATTGCTGGGTCATCTTCAATTATTACAATCCTTTCCTTTGCCATATCTATCAATAATTAATAATAACCAATAATTTCTTAAGGTCAATAGATAATCTAAATAGATGAGAAAGACCATACCCGCATCCCCGTCCATAAATCAGAAACCAATTTTTAAATATGTGATTTAGATGTTGTATACAAACTGTGCTTTACAATATCACCTTCGGTCATATAGATAATGTCCTCACAAATATTTACGGTTAAATCTGCAATGCGCTCAAGGTCTCTGCCTATTAATAACGCAGAGATTGCATTGTTTGACATTGAATGACAACTATCCATTATGTTAATGACTTCATCAGTCAATTCCTTGAGTTCTTTATCAACGAATTTATCCTGATTGATGATTTCGTTTAAGTTACTTGGGTCGTTATTTGTAAATGCACTAAAAGTATCTTTAAACATTCTTTGAACAGTACTGAACATATTTTTTAAATTTTTAAAATTGTTTATTGAAGTATAGGCAGAAATACGCTGGGCAATATTGACACAATGGTCAGCAATGCGCTCTAAATTATTATTAATTTTTAATAATGAAACAACGGTCCGCAAATCAGTCGCCTCAGGCTGAAAAAGAGCGAGAAATTCAATAAATAATGTTTCATTTTCTACCTCAATACGATTTGATAGTTGTTCAAGGTTGGTTATTATATTATTGGCAATCGAATGGTCGCGATTATAAGCGCATTTTTCAGTATCCCGTAGCATATTATCTACAAGACCGGCAAATCTAAATATATTTGCTTTAAGTTTTTCTATTTTTCCTTTCAGCATATCAATTCAAATTTTCTGAAAATAATTTTAATTGAATTTCAGATGCCTTTGTATATGTTCTATCATTTTCTTTGGTTCTTAAAATCTGCTTAATTATTTTCTTGTGTCTTATTAAAATCTTTGGCTTAATACGGCTGGTCTTTATTGAATTTTTGTGCTGATTAACTTTCCTTAAAAGATTAATTTCTTTAACTGACATAATTACCCCCTTATCCAAAACGACCCGTTATATATGCCTCGGTCTTCGGGTTCTTGGGATTGGTGAACAATTTAGATGTCTGATTGTATTCAACCAACTCTCCAAGATATAAAAATGCTGTCCAGTCCGAAACCCTGGCTGCCTGCTGCATATTATGGGTGACAATGACAATGGTATATTTTTCTTTTAAACTTATCATTAACTCCTCTATCTTCGCAGTTGATATTGGGTCAAGCGCAGAACAGGGTTCATCAAATAGTATAATTTCCGGTTCAATCGCCAGAGTGCGGGCAATACATAATCTTTGCTGTTGTCCGCCGGACAGCGAGAATGCTGAATCATGAAGTCTATCGGCGACTTCATTCCATAATGCTGCAGACTTTAAGGCACTCACCACCTTCTCCTCAATCTCTCGCTTATTGGTGATGCCATGAATCCTCAAACCAAATGCCAGATTTTCAAAGATACTCTTCGGAAAAGGATTGGGCTTTTGAAACACCATTCCGACTTTTTTTCGTAGGTCATATACATCGTACATCGGGTCATAGATATTTGCGTTATCAATCCATATTTCACCTTCTATCCTTGCTGATGGAATAATATCATTCATACGATTCAAACACCGAATAAATGTGCTCTTACCACAACCTGAAGGGCCGATGATTGCAGTAATATTATTACAATATATTTCAAGATTGATGTCTTTCAACGCCTGGTTCTCTCCAAAGAATACATTTAAATTTTTGACTGTGATACTTGAGTTCTCCATAAGACATTGAGGCTTATCTATTTTTATATTACTCTTTACGTCGGTCACATCTACCATACCTTTTTTCTCCTCTGTCTGGCCCTGATGACTATGGCAATCAGATTCATCCCTAATACAAGCATCAAAAGAATTAGTGCTGAACCATAGGCAATCGGTATTTGTTTTTCTGGATATGTTCCTTCAGTCATCAAGGCATATATATGATACGGTAATGCCTGGACCGGGGATAATATAGAACTCGGAAGTTTTTTGCTGAAAAATGTAGCAGCAGTGAATAATATCGGCGCGGTCTCTCCTGCAGCACGACCGATAGCCAGAACCACACCGGTCAATATCCCGGGCAATGCTGACGGCAAGACAATCTCCTTAATTGTCTGCCATTTGGTCGCACCGATGCCCAATGCTGCCTCACGGAATGAATCAGGGACAGTTTTTAATGACTCAATGGTGGTGCTTATGATTACGGGTAAGATCATTATACCCAGGGTCAGAGAACCAGACAATATGGATACACCAAAGCCAAAAAATTTTACAAAGACTGCAAGTCCAAATAAACCGAATACAATGGAAGGAACGCCAGCTAGATTATTTATTCCGACTTTCAATATCCTCAAAAAGAAATTATCCTGTGCATATTCATTTAAATACATACCCGAGAGCACACCGATGGGCAAGGCAAAGATAACTGCACCCAGGGCAAGATAAAATGTTCCCAATATTGCCGGGAATATTCCTCCAGCCGTCATTGATTTTCTGGGCATTGCGGTAATGAATTCAAGACTCAAGACCCTTGCTCCATTAAGGCTTACAAATATTACAATAATAAACAAAAACACAGCACTAATTAAAAGTGAGAGAAACAATACAAAAATCCCGATATTTTGAATCCGTCTTCTTCTTGCACTTGATACATTCTTTTTTTCTATCTTATCTTCTACCCAATTATTCATAACCCCGTTTATTTCAAGAAGATTGTTATGCATCATCTTACTGCAGTAAATCGCCTGCGGAAGCGATTAGAAATATGTTCAGCAGTGATATTGAACAACATAGTCAATAGAAATAAGACAATTGCTATGCCGAACAATGCATAATAGTGTTCGCTACCAATCACAGTCTCAGCCATCTCTGCCGCAATGGTTGCGGTCATCGTCCGGACCGGTTTTAGTAAAGAGAATGCGATATTTGCCGAACCACCTGCAACCATAAGGACCGCCATCGTCTCGCCAATCGCCCTACCCATGCCCAGGATTATACCTGTTGTAATACCACTTGATGCCGCAGGTAGAGTTATCTTTGTCATCGTCTCCCATTTTGTTGCACCGAGCGCCAGCGCTGCCTCAGTATATTCTTTTGGAATTGAGGTAATTGCATCTTCAACAATGCTGGTAATCGTAGGTAGAATCATAATTCCCAGAACAATCGCTGCGGAAAGCGCAGTAAATCCCGTAGGGAGGTTGAATATCTTTTGGATATATGGTGCAATAAATAGCGCACCAAAGAGTCCATAGATCACCGAAGGAACACCGGCAAGCAATTCAATCACTGGTTTGAGCATTTCTTTTAACCATTTTGGTGCAACCTCGGCAATATATAATGCACACATAATCCCTAAGGGGGTAGCAATAATAAGTGCTCCAAGCGTCACAATGATGGAGCCATATATCATCGATAGTATTCCAAATTCTGGTTCTTCAGGGTGTGTCGGATACCACTTTAATCCCAAGAGAAATTCTTTCAGACTTACATATTTTAAAATAGGTGTTCCCTGGGTTATCAAAACGATCATTATGCCAGCGAGGAATACAAGTGCACTTAAGGCAACAATAAGAAGGGATGTCTTTATTATTGACTCGGTTATCTTACGATTAAATAGCATATAACCTTATATTATTGGATGGGTAGCAAATAAGGCTTATCCACTCAATTATGGACATTAATACCATATTTGCTACACCATCCTTCATGAGCCACCAAATTTATCTGAGTGGCACGAAGCCATTATCACGGACTATTTTTTGACCTTCGGTTGAGAGTATAAAATCGATGAAGGACTTTGCGAGACCGGATGGATTTCCATTTGTATACATATATAGAGGTCGGGCAAGTGGATAATTACCGTTTCTTACCGTTGTCTCTGAAGGAGTCACCCCATTCACCTTTAGGACCTTAACTTTATCGCTCAGATAACCAAGACCCACATAACCGATTCCGCCCGGGGTCTGCTCAACTGCCCTGGCTACCTCAAGATTTGATGCCACCATCAATGCACCATCAAAGAGTTTTGCTCCTTCAAGAACCTTTTCATTAAAGACCTCAAAAGTCCCTGAGGCAGCGTCTCTTGATACTGCAACGATATTGCCTTTTCCACCAAGTGCACTCCAATTGGTCATTTTACCGGTATAGATTTTCTTTAAGTCCTCAATAGAAATTTCGCTGATTGGATTACTTGGATGGACGATTACTGCAATACCATCCATTGCAATCACTGTACCCACGGGATTTACACCCTTTTCCCTTGCTTGTTTTATCTCTTTTGTCTTCATTGGTCTTGAAGAATTGGCGATATCACACGAGTGGTCAATGAGTGCTGCAATTCCGGTTCCTGAACCCCCACCCCGCACCATAATATCCGCATCAGAATTTTTTTCCATATATATTTCCGCTGCGGCCTGTGAAATGGGCAGGACCGTTGTTGAACCCTGGATATTCAGGGTCTGGGCATTTAGCCCGATAATCAGCCCTGCAAATATTACCAATAATCTCTTCATTTTCTACTCCTTAGCTTAATAAGAATACTTAAACTGCAACATAATTACATCCTCGGCCTCGCGTTCTGGGTCCTCGTAAGATTTTATCTGATAATTCAGTTGAGTAAGAAGATTATCAGCAATTGCATAATTAATACCACCGATCATTCTTGTATGGGAATCATTCTCCGACTCTTTATTTTTATCAAACATATCATATCTGCCAAGAATAGAGAATTTTTTATTTACCGCAAATTCCGCGAATCCTGAATAACCAAGACCATCAGTATTGTGGTCCTTTGTCAATAGAACTTCACCTATGAGCGTTACCGGACCATATTTGAATTGCAGAAGTCCAACATATCTGTTCTGATCAACCTGGGTTAAGACCGAATCAATAATCATTGGTGTCTTCGCCTGCCAGAGAGAACCTTTGAGCATAATCCCAGGAATGGGAATGAATGCAAGATTACCGCATAAAGCTTTGTTTGTGTTATTCTCGGTGACACTACCATATCCATTACCATTGAAGACCTGGAACGCAAACTCACCGAAGCCATTGGGA
>CBFGJP010000006.1:0-53902 GCA_965649105.1 Caldifarciminota bacterium | reverse complement strand
AAGTCAATTAGCGACAAGAATTTTAAAAGATCATGGAATTAAAAATGAGAACCTTGATCAGATTGCTGCTTCTTTAATGCTTGAAGAATATTTAAGACAAAAAGAAAATTTTACGGCAGAATGTTAGTATATGAAGAAAATTATTTTTTTGTTTATGGTTTTTTTTATCATATTTTTATGCTGGCTTCAACCAGTTAATTTCATTCAAAAAGAAATCAATATACCCAAAAATGCCACGGCAAAAGAGATAGCAAACATCCTGGCAAAAGATCACATCATCATAAATCCTTATGAATTTTTATTCTGGCTCAAAATTCTTGGGAAAGAAAATCATATTCGTTCGGGAAGGTATCAATTTTTTATTTACAAAAATCCAATTTATGTGATATTTAAACTTATTAAAGGAGGTAGGAGTGATGTTACAGTCACAATTCCGGAAGGACTTATAATTAGTGAAGTTGCGGATATATTGTATAAGAAAAATATTATTCAAAACAAAGCAAGATTTATCGCTCTTTGTAATGACCGCAATTTTATCAGAAATCTCGGTCTCAATCTGTCATCCCTGGAGGGCTATCTCTTCCCCGATACTTATTCACTGGAAGAAAATGTGGATGAAGCAAAAATAATAAAAAAAATGTTGGAAAATTTTAAAACAAAAATTAAAAACATTACTGATATTCCCATAGACTCGATGCAGAATTTAGTAATAATCGCTTCGCTTGTTGAGAAAGAAGCAAAATACAATGAGGAAAGGCCAATAATTGCAAAGGTATTCCTAAATAGACTTAGACTCCGTCGTCCCCTTGAATCTTGTGCCACCGTTATCTATGCCTATAAATTAAATAATCCCGATACCGTAATAACCTATCTTAGAGAGAAAGATCTAAAATATAATTCGCCTTATAATACCTATCTTAATACTGGTTTACCTCCGGGACCAATATGTTCGCCAGGTATAAACTCATTGAAGGCTGTATTACATCCTGCCGATGTTGATTATCTTTATTTTGTTGCCCGGGGTGATGGTTATCACCACTTCTCAAAGACCTATCAAGAACATCTCGTTGCAAAGGAGTATTATAATGCTAAGAAATGAGTTTGAAGAAATTTTGATTACCGAAACGCCCTATTATCAAAGAATGAATAAAGTCTATAGGGATGTATTGAATTTTAAACGCTATCTTGAAATATTAAAAAAGGTATCAAATAATGACCCAATATTAAAATATTTTGACAATAAAGAAGGGAAGGAAATTGTTTTTCTTGGAAGAAAAATATTTGTTCTTCAAGAAGAATTTGTTGTTAACTATTTAAAATTTTTAAAAGATGAATCATTGATTGGAAAGTGGGATGATTTTTTTGAACGATATAGCAACACAATATTTGATGTATATAAACGTTTTACTCAACTTGATTCATATAAAATTTTTGTCTTTGAGATTGTGAATAGAAAATTATTAAGAGATATTCTTACACGAGAAATTGCTAACAGAACGGTAGAGGAAAAGGCTTACATTGCAGAACGAATAGGAATGGTTATAAACCAATTATTCAATTATATACGCCGCTCTCTGACAAGAAATGTTATGGTCCAGGACCGGTTAATCTGTGATTCTTATGAGATGGTACCTATATATCCTAAAAGCACAAGGGCCGAGTTATTAAAGCTAATGGCAAAAATGATTTTTAAAAAAGGACTTCCGGAGCCGTTATTTTCAAGTATTCTTAAAAATTTGCTGAATACAAACTATAACGAAGGAATTCAGCAAGTGATTGATGAAATTAAAAAACTTGGTAAGGCATTCAGTCGCGAAAAGATTACTGAATTATTAAATACCAAATTTTTATTTCCGGATGAAAATGATATGTTAAAGGTGATCACCACAATTCAGAGCACTGCCCAGTCAGTTTATGATGAGATGAGAAAGAAAAAACTTGTAATTGAAAATCAGATAGCTGAGTTAGAGAAAAAAATAGAACAACTGAGTGTGGAGTTGAGTAATGATTTATTAAATGAGGTGAAAAATTTTTCAACCGAAGAGGGACTTGATATCCATCTTAAAAAACTCAAACGCAATCTAACTTCTCTTGGTTATGACCTCAGAAGATACCGTATTGAATATCAGGAATATCAAAAGCAGGAAGCCGAGATTGAAGGACTCTTACGGTTGAAAATTGCCGATCTTTCTAAATTTATTACCAAAAATGAATGGGATCCTTATCTTCTCTTTCTTGTGGGTAAGAGAAATACCATAGAAGAAGAGACATTTCAGAATCTTGTTAAGGATGTGGCGAGTGAGATCCGGAACAATAAAGAATATGCAAATCTTCTAAACGAATTGCGCATCAGCGGTTTTTTAAAAGAACGGTATAATACCGTTGAAATTATGAAGCGGTTTGATGCAATAATTACAGAACTATTTGAACCATTTTTGAAAACCCTGCTCTTAGAAGAATTGATTGATTACTATCCAAAGGCGATCGGTGTTCCTTCTCCTGAAAATATCCGTTTTGTTGCCGAAGAAACATTAAGTGGAAAGGTTTCGGTGGTGGAAAAAGAGATAAAAACCATTCCTCCGATTGAAACAAAACCAAAGTTGAATGTGGAGCGCTTTAAAAAACTTATTACGGTATTGACTTATGATATAAGGGGTTCAACATTTATGGGAACAAAATTACACAATGCCGAAAAGGAGAATGAAATAAGAAATCTTTTCCAAGAGACAATGTTGACGGTGATTGAAAAATTTGGCGGTTTACCCATAAAGGACACAGGCGATGGCGGCATCATCCTTTTTGCAAATAATAACTTTGAGATAAAAACTAAAAAAACAAAGATCCCGGAGCCCTGTAGCGCGCTCAATGCGGTTCGTTGTGGATTAGAAATGGTGAAAGAATCAATAAATTTCGTTCAGGGAAATATTGGACATTACAAAGATTGGTTTAAAGAAGCAGAAGATAGAAAGATCAATTTTGAAGGTATAACCTATGCAACATTGCCCCCCTTATATCAAACTATATTCCAGATTGGTGTGGGTATCGCATCGGGAGAGTATCCAAAAGAAGTCTATCTTGACCGCAACACCTTTGGTGAACTTGACCTGACGGGTATGCTTGTGCGTGAATCAAATTTTTATTCAAAGATAAAAAGCCGTGAAAAATCCACGGTTATTTGTGATGATGCTACAGTTTTTAATCTTCTCCTGAATGTTGATAAATTTTCTTTTTTGAGTGATACAGGTGTTAAACTAACTGCGGAATCAATGGATATAGAGCAGCAGTTGGAATTCTGGATAGGCCAGAAGTTATCCCGTAGAGGCTTCATCCTTGATTTCTACCGAATATTTATTTCCAAGATGGGTGAAGAAATATATCATCCTGGCAGTTTGAAAATCCTGCTGGGTGTTTCTGATATTGCGATAGAGGAAACCGGCGAGATAAAAGATGGTAAGGGTGGCCGCGGTAAATTCCTTTTTGAATTATCCTATGAGGTGCCAAAATGAATACAATAAATATCGTGGGATTGCATAACATTATTGAAGAAGAAAGTCAATATTTGAAGTTTATCAAAGAAAGGTATTTAGACCCGGTTCGATTTCAAAAATTGACAGCAGATATAAAGTTGGGATTTCAATTTCTTAATTATCCTCAGGAATTGTCCAAGATATTTGAAAGTCTAAATCTTTTTTTAATCTGGCTCGGTGCCCCTATTAATCAGTATAAGAATTATGAGTGGGCTTTGTATATCGGGCATAGAAAAACAGGTCTTCCCATCCCCGCCGGATTAAAAGAGAAATGTCCAGAACATATTATATCGCTAATTGATAATCTCAAAACCTATAAATCAATTTATGAATTCAATCAAGAATTAAAAAATTATTCGCTCTCCTGTGATATCTTTTTGATAATCCATAAATCATACATAAATGCCCGATTGGAACACATCCTACCCAATTTACTTGCTGACATTGAAAGGATGACATTCACAAGCTTTACCGAGGCAATAGATAAAATTCCTAAAATATACATTGACTATCTATCCGAGTCTTCACTGGTTAAGATATTTAAAAAGATTGGAACTATGCTTATGCGTGACAAAGAGCGAATTATCGAAGAGATACGGAATATCGACCTGTACGCTGAACGGTTAAGAGAACAGATCTTCACACTTAATACAGAAACGAGCGCAGGGTTAAAGGATATTCTTGATAATCTTGTGGCAAAAGGAGCTGATTTTGAGACTATAACTCAAAAAACATCCAACCTTTTCTCCCGCCTGGTGCGCCTTTTTTTGGGCAATATCCATCATTTAAAAGATTACGAAAAGAAAAAGGCGGAGTTGCAGAAAATCATAAAAGAAGAAGATGAGATCCAATCAACAATAGCAAAAAGGGTGCTCGATAAGCAAAAGTCGGTGGGCGAATTGTTTGAGGAATATGCTTTTGCTCAAAAATTTGGGGCATTTAATCTTCAGGAAGAAAGGCTATTCGCAAAAAATATAATGTATTATTTTGAAGAATTACACAAACAGAAAAGCCGGGATTTACCACTTTTGATAAAATTTGAAAAAAAGGCATTACTCGGCGTAGAACTTGATTTGGACGGAGTAAAAGATGCCTATGAAACATTTATGAAAAAAGATTTAATTCCAGTTTATATTGGTAATTGCCTTTTTGATATCGTCCATTGTTTACCCCCTCCGGAAAAAGAGTCTAAAAGAGTAATAAGAGATTTAGCCAATCTCACATATTACCTTCTTGAAGGTAAAGAAATTTTGTTTATTCGCCAGAATCAAAACAAATTGAATAAAGATATAAAAAATTTTATTGAACAATACCGTAAGGCAATCACCGTCCTTGTATATGACATCAGAGGTTCTTCGTATATGGGCATAAAATTGCATAATGCCTTAAAAGAGCAACGTATTAAATATAAATTTGCAAAAGAAATGGCGGCGATCGGAAAAAATTATGGCGGATTTTTATTAAAGGACACCGGCGATGGGGGTATCATCTGGTTCGCCGAGAATTCCGAGAGTTTGTATGGGCATCTTTATACTGAATCTACAACTGGTAAGGGTATAAACCTGCGGTACTCCATCTTCTCGGGCACCGAACTGGAGTTAATACCAGCACTGGATGGAGCAAAAAGGGCAATCCTATGTGCACGAGAAATGGTAATAAAGGCTGAAGAATTTATTCGGGCAAATTTTATGCATTATCGTGATTGGTTTGCTACGGTTGCGGAAAGAACAATGGAGATAGAAGGAGTAACCTATGCACTTTTACCCCCGGAATTCAAAAGTCTATTCAGAATCGGTATCGGAATTGCATCAGGCACACCAGAGAGGGATGTCGTGCTCTCGGCAAATTCTTATGGTGATCCAGACCTTGTGGGACCCATCCTTGCTGATGCCCATCTATATTCAATGGAAAGGCAACCTGGCAGGTCGGTGATCATTTGTGACCTACCCACCTTTATAAATTTCATGTTAAATGTAGAAAATTTTGAATTCCCGATAGAAGAATCCGCATTTGAAAAATATCTAAGAATTCTTGATGATGTGAGAAAGTTACCCCATGGCTATGTCTATCCTGAATTAAAGGTTTCTATCGCACCGAGGGGAATACATATCCTTGAAGAACTGGACAAGAAAAAGGCATTGACAGAAATAAAATCCGGTAATCTAATGATTGATGAATCAGGGAATTTATATAATGAGCAAAAAAGAAAAGCAAAACCTTTTTATGAAATTATTCCTTTACAATGAAGATTTTATTATATCAACCGAACAACGCTGATAAAGAGAAAATATTAGAATATATAAAAAAACTTGAATTTGAAGTTGTTCTGGTAAAATATCCTTCCGCGATAATTCCAACAATAAAAAAAAATAAAGTAGACATAATTATTTTAAATATTAATGCCAAACGGGTAATAAAAGTCCTTGATGAATTAAATGCGAATATACCAATTATACTGACACTGACCATTGCCGACAAATTAAAATATGAACAATTAATCATCCCGGATACAATAGGAATGCTCAAAGCACCTTACACTTTTAATAATTTAAAGAAATTGATAAAAAAGGCAATAAAACGGCGTGAGCAGTATCTAACAAATCTTAAAACCGTGGAATCGTTGAAGAGAAAAATTAAAGAAATGGGAACCCTGAATGAAATTGTGCGGGCAATTAATTCCTCACTTGAACCGAAAGAGATATTAAAGATAATTATGGAGAAAACAGCTGATTTTATCAGGGCCGAAGGTTGGTCGATTCTCCTTATTGATAAGGAAAGACAGGAACTCGTTTTTGAAGCAGCCGCGGGTGCAGCAGGTGAAAAGCTGATAGGTATGAGATTGAAAATAAACCAGGGTGTCGCTGGATGGGTTGCAAGAACAGGTAAATCACTGATTGTTGAAGATGTATCAAGAGATCCACGTTTCTATGATGGGGTGGATAAAAAGACAAAATTTACCACCAAATCAATTTTATGTGTTCCAATGAAAAGTCGTGATGAGATCATCGGCGTTGTGGAAGTGATCAATAAAATTGGCGGAGAGCCTTTTACCAAGGATGACCTGGAAATATTTGAAAATCTTGTGCAGCATGTTACAATTGCCTTGCGTAATGCTATGATTTACCGCAAAATGGAAGAGACGAGTATCACAGACGACCTGACGAAATTATATAATACCAGATTCTGTAACCAGAAACTTGATGAACTAATAAAAGAAAGAATGAAAACAAATGCAAAAATTTCATTAATATTCTTTGATGTGGATTTTTTTAAATTGGTTGATGATAATTACGGACATCTAGTTGGTAGCGAAACATTGAAATTGATAGGGGAACGGGCAAGGAGTGTGATCCGCGAAAGAGATATCGCAGTTCGCTATGGTGGTGATGAATATATTATCATTTTGCCAGATACCGATAAACCAACTGCCGCAATCATTGCGGAGAGAATCAGAAAGACAATCGAAGAAAAGCCATTTCCGGCCCAGGACGGGAAATACTTCAATGTTACCGTAACTCTTGGGGTAGCAACCTTCCCTGAAGATGCTTTATCGCGTGACGATTTAATTGGTAAAGCAGATAAAGCAATGTACCAAGGAAAGATGACGGGTAGGAATAAGGTTATAGTAATATAGGTATTGACATTTTTCAGAATTTCAATATAATATAGTATGGTTAAGATTCGTTTGACGCGGATGGGTAGGCACAATTCTCCTTTTTACCGGATTGTGGCTATAGATTCAAGAAAGGCAAGAGATGGTAAATACATAGAGAACCTTGGTCATTACGATCCCAGAACCAAAAGTTTCCAGTTAAAGGGGGATCGCATTGAATACTGGTTATCTAAAGGAGCCAAGCCTACCAATACGGTGGCTAAATTAATTTCTAAAGCAAAAGGAGGTTCATCATGAAAGAGCTTATAGAATATATCGTTAAGGGGCTTGTGGATAATCCCGATAAAGTAAACATAAAAGAGGTCGCTGGCGAAAAGAGCATAATATATGAACTTAGAGTCGGCGAAGGTGATCTTGGTAAGGTTATTGGTAAAGAAGGTAGAACCGCAAAGGCAATTCGAACAATCATTACCGCGGCAGCAATGAAACAAGGAAAACGCGCGGTATTGGAAATTATTGAGTAATGCACACTGACCTCTCTTGCCTTTTTAATAAGAAAGGTTATCAAGGGGACACGGGTTCCCCTTGATAACCTTCTTTGTTTTATAATTACAATTAGACCCTTAACATGCAGTTTAATATAATTTCAATCTTCCCGGAATACTTTAAGGGTCCTCTGTCCTGTGGAACCTTGAGACTTGCTCAGGAAAAAGGGGCGATCAAAGTAAATATTATAAATCCAAGGAATTTTACAAGTGACGGAATTGTGGATGATTACCAATTTGGTGGTGGTGCAGGTATGGTTATGAAACTGGAGCCGCTTTTGAAGGCAATAAATTCAATAAAAAAGGAAAAATCACTGATTATCAATTTTAGCGCGACCGGTAGAGTACTAACCCAGAATCTTGTTAAGAAATTGGTAAAGGAAAATGACATAATTCTTATATGCGGGCGGTATAAAGGGATCGATGAACGATTGAATAAATTGCTATCTCTTGAAGAGATTTCAATCGGTGATTATGTATTGTCTGGTGGCGAATCAGCATCTATCGTCCTTATGGAAACAATAACCAGATTACTGCCCGGGGTATTGGGACATATTGATTCAGCAGAAGAAGATTCATTGCATAGTGGCATCTTATCAGCACCGGTCTACACCCGCCCTGCAAATTTTAAAAATTATTCGGTTCCCGAAATTTTATTAAGCGGTAATCATCAGGCAATTGCCCGCTGGCGCAGGAAGAAGTCAATTGAAACAACATTAAAAAAAAGACCAGAACTTTTTGGAGATGTTATCTTCTCAAGAGATGACCTTGAAATATTATTGGAGGTGTTAAATGACAAAAAATCCTGATTTTAAACCCGGCGATTTAGTAAAAGTTTATGTAAAGGTTGTTGAAGGTGATAAGACAAGGATTTCCCCTTTTCAAGGTGTTGTGATTCAGATAAAAGGAAGCGGTGAAAGTAAGACATTCGTTGTGCGTAAAGTATCGGCGGGGATTGGAGTAGAAAGAATTTTTCCTTTGAATTCACCAATGATCGCCAAGATTGAGGTTAAAAGAAGAGGTAAGGTGCGCCGGGCAAAGCTTACCTATTTGAGAAATAAAAAGGTGAAGAAATTAAAGAGCCAAGAAATAACTACAAAAGAAGAAAAAGTGGAAGAAAAGAAAGTTGAAACAGGCAATTGATAAAGAGTTTTGGAATAAATTTGATATTATTGCTGGCTGTGACGAGGCAGGGAGGGGTCCCCTTGCCGGACCAGTTGTTGCGGCGGCGGTAATTCTGCCCAAAAATTTTTACCATCCTGAAATTGATGATTCAAAAAAACTTTCTCTTCAAAAGAGAGAAGAATTATTTAAAATTATCCAGAATTCAGCAATCAGTTTTTCTTTCGGCATAGTCTCGGTGGAGGTTATTGACAAAATTAATATCTTGCAGGCAACAAAGCTTGCAATGGCTGAGGCGATAAATGGATTAAAACCAAGACCCGAAGTTGTTTTACTTGATGCCGTAAGGCTCGACAATCTTCCAATTGAACAATATCCAATTATCAAGGGTGACTCTTTGAGTATCAATATTGCCGCAGCCTCTATTCTGGCAAAAGTAAAGAGGGATGCTATAATGCTTGAATATCACAAAAAATATCCCATCTATGGTTTTGATAAACATAAAGGCTATCCGACATTTCTTCATCGGGAATGTATAAAAAAATATGGTCCCTGCTCGATTCATAGGAAGACATTTAAATTATTGAGCGATGATAAATAAAATCCAATTAGGGAAAAAGGGGGAAGAACTCGCCCGAAAATTTTTAGATAAAAAAGGATTTAATATAGTTGACCACAATTTTCGATGTCGATATGGTGAGATTGATTTGATATTGAGAAAAGAAAAATCTTTTCACTTTGTGGAAGTAAAATTCCGGAGAACACTTGAATATGGATTACCGCAGGAATCGGTCAATAAAAAAAAACAGAGAAAGATTCAAAATGTAGCATTGTTGTGGTTGAAAAAGCGTCATCTACCAATGGAAACCGAAATCCATTTTGATGTTCTGGCGATAAACCAGAGTGGGAATGGTGTAGAATACGAGTATATTGAAGATGCATTTTAAGGTGCGCCTGTAGCTCAGGTGGATAGAGCGGCGGGCTTCGAACCCGCAGGCCGGGGGTTCAAATCCCTCCAGGCGCGTTTATTGACAAACTAATATTTATGGATAAACTTTATTTATTTAGGTTATTATGGAAAGAAGAGAATTTTTAAAAATTTTGCTGACCGGCAGTATTGGTTCATTGTTAAATAGACCTTTAAATAATCCGCTTACATCCATCTTTAAGCATGCAAGATATTTACCGACACCCCAGCAAAACAATTTTTCCTCAGAGATTGTTTTGAATAGCAGACGTTCATACCATGGTGGTTATACAAGCAGTCTCTCTGACCAGATTCTGGCAAATGTCTTATGGGCAGCGTCCCGTGCCCCATTGATTGGCTCAAATCGCATCATCTATGTTGCCCGAACCGATAATGTCTATCGTTATGACCCAAATCTACATGACATTGTTCTTCATACATCCGGGAACCACAAGTCAGAATCAAATGCTGCATTTGAAGTGGGAATTGCCAGTGATCTTGCTGAAGACGCCGGTACATCAATTCAATTTGCCCAGATTGCGTCAATTGCTTTCTGGAATACAAATTCAAACCAACCTGCATCTTGTCCCAAAGAGAGTGCGACAACCAATGCCAATAACACCTGGGGTCCTGCCTTGACTGTTCAAATGGTGAATGTATATGGATTGATGAGCTCGGTAAGTGGAATAACATCAGAATGTGTTGCCCATTCTTCAAATGGTTCTTTACCGGACCCGAATACCAATGGCACGGTCATCTTTGAAAATGCCCTGGCAAACTTGAAGTATGGAAATCTCTTCGCCAATAACGAATTGACGCTAAGCGAGTTATCACAACTTGCCTGGGCATCCTATGGTAATACACCCCATATGACCTCTAATAATCGCGCCGGTATCACTGTTCCATCCGCCGTGGCAAATTATTATCTCACAGGCAGGATATATATCGTCCGCTCAGTGGGTGTAGAGAGATATCACATCAGACTTCCCTCAGGAAGTGCCAGTTCTCGCGATCATCGGATTGAAAGGGTAACTGATGGCGATAGAAGACCTCCGCTTAGAAACGCGATCCCACTTTTGCCTCAGACTGCACCCAATTATTTTGTTTATTGTGCTACAACCGCGAGCAGATATCAATTGCTTGAAGCGGGTTTTGCTGGCGCAAGTGCACTTCTTCAAGCGACCTGTATAAACCTGCAGGGTTATTTTACGGCAAACTTCTCTTCAAGTGAGCGGACCGCGATCATAAATGCTCTTGGTATACCAACGACCGATTTGCCATTATTTATATTTTCTGCTGGACAGGAATATGTTGGATTGAAAGAACACGAATCAAAACTGCAGGGCATTCTTTCACTAAATCCCAATCCCTTCCATGATAAAGTTAGAATCTGTTATCAGCTTAATAGTACATCAAGGGTGAATATTACAATCTATGATACATCTGATAATCTTGTTAATATGCTCCATAATAATTCGCAGCCTTCGGGTAGATATACGATCGTCTGGGATGGTAGAAATCAAAGTGGTAAAAAGATTCCCGGTGGAATTTATTTTTTAATATTGAATACAGGCAATAAGATTTACAAAGAAAAACTGATGAAGATATAGGATATTTATCTACTTGAGAAAAAGTGCGGGTCCTAAAAAACTTTTGGGTAAACTATCTGCGTTAGCAATAAGGGATAAATAAAAAGGGTATAGAATCAACCTTGGAAATCCCTTGATTTTTTGGTAATTATGAGTAAAATTAATCAAAGGAGGCTGAATTGAAGAGGTTTTTTTGCTCTTTTTTGATTGCATTTTTTATATTGCCATATAAACTTTTTGCGGGTATAGAATGGGAGGCACAGACAATAGCGAAAACAAAAGACAAAGAGTCAAAAATACTTATAAAGGGTTATGCCCAGAAAGGGAATGTGCGTGAAGAATTTGTGGAGGTTTCTGAAAAAGAAAACCCACTTATGAAGGGTGGAATGTACTGGCTTTATCTGGCAGATAAAAATGAAATCTATATTGTTGATCCTGAGAATAAGAAATATTTTGTAATGAACACGGACTCCCTCGCCAGCCTTATGGGTTCAATTAATAACTTTGTCAAATTTACCATTTCCAATCCCAAGATTGCAATCCAGGAACTGGGAAAAGAAAATCTTAATGGTGTTGATTGTAAACATATTAAAATTAATATCTCCTATGATATGGAGACGAAAATAATGGTTATGAAGATGAAAACACACAATGAAGAATCGAGGGATTTGTGGACGACCACCCAACACCTTGAGGACATTTCGTTAAACTTCAGTAAGAAATCGATTTCTACAGGGATCGCAGCAATTGATTCATTGGTATGCAAAGAAAAAGATTTATATGCTAATATGGGATTCGTTTTGCAATCATTGACTGTTTCAAAAACATTTGATACCAAGGGTAAGATTATTTCAGAAACGACAACAGAAACAGTGATAGAAAAATTAACCGAAAAGACTTTGAGCGAAGAATTGTTTAAGATTCCTTCAGATTATAAAAAGATTGAGTTCAAAATGAACTTAGAAAACGAAGAGTGATCAGATAACAAAAATTCAATCTGGGGGTATTATGAAAAAATTATTGATTCTAATCACAATGCCAATAATTTTTGTTCAGGCACAAAATGAATTACCGGTAAAAACATTTTTTGGTTTTCAAGCCGGAATGAATCATTCAAATTTTGACCCGGATGATGGTGCAGGAAATTATTCGGGATTGGGATTCCAGATCGGGTTGGGCATGGGGATTGAGTTCTCTCCGGTATTCGGTATCCAGATGACACCGATGTTTAAAAAGACCGCATTTGATAGAACGGTATTAAATATTGAAATGGGTGCTGATTACAGCAATTTTTATCTTCCAATTGCGTTCCAGTTGAAAGCCGGGATACTCCCTGTTGTTCCATATATTGGTCTTGGTTTTGCCGGTAATTTTCAGCTTGATGGAACTGCATATATCGGTTCTATTAAAAACAGCATTGATGAACTTGAGAGTGATTTTTTATTTCTCTTTTCATTCGGAACGGATTTTAAACTGCCAAAGGCAAAAATTACACCCGAAATTTCTTTTAATTATAACCTTACCGCTAATGACCCGGATACCCAGAATCGCACAGAGGGGAATTATGATTTTCATTTTTCACTAGGCATTTTTTACACACCGTAAATGTATGAATATGGCATAGATGTCGGTTCAGTGAGTATCAAGATTGCTGAGTTTTTTAACGGCGATCTTGTAAAAACCGACTATATAAATCACCAGGGTAGTCCTTATAATACTCTATTAAAGATAATCAGTGAGTTAAAAGAGCCGGAAAAAATAGTTTTGACCGGCAGTATCCCCAAAGTCCTCGTTGAGAGCCTTGGAGTTTTGTGGGTAAATGAGGTTGAAGCAATAGTCAGCGGTTTAGAATTTTTATACGGAGATTTTGGTTCCATCATTGAAATCGGCGGAATCAGTTCAAAATTTATTACCTTAAAAAATGGACTTTTAGATTTTTCTTCAAACTCGCTCTGCGCTGCTGGTGCTGGAATATTCCTTGACCAGCAGGCACAAAGATTGAGTGTGTCCATAGAAAAATTTGGCGAGATTGCATTCAATTCTAAAAGACCGGCACGCATTGCCGGTAGATGTTCAGTTTTTGCCAAGAGTGATATGATCCACCTTCAGCAGATAGGGACTCCGATAGAAGACCTGATCGCCGGATTGTGTTATGCCCTGGCAAGAAATTTTAAAAGTGCGATCTTGAAGGGGAGGACAGTCACAACTCCCGTAATATTCATCGGGGGGGTCGCTGGCAATAAAGGAATGGCAGCGGCGATACGGGATGTTTTGAAAATAAGTGATAGTGATTTAATTATTCCGGAATTTCATAAAACTATCGGTGCAATCGGTGCCGTCTTGATAGCAAGGGAATCTAATTGGAAGTTGAAATTAAAAGGAATTGAAAGTTTTAAAAAATGGCTCAATCAACCAGAATATATCGGTCGTCTACCCCCTTTGAATGGTCGCAAAGATTGGCGCCCATATATTATAGTTCATCCGCCCAGGGAGAAGACTTTAGGATATCTGGGGGTTGATATTGGTTCAATATCAACAAACCTTGTCATCATAGATAAGGAAGGGAAGGTTCTTGCCCGAAAATATCTATGGACAAAAGGTAGACCCATTGATATGGTGATAAAAGGACTTGCTGAGCTTAACTCAGAAATTGGTGATAAAATAGAAATTATCGGCGTTGGCACCACAGGCTCAGGCAGATATCTAATTGGTGAGCTGATTGGTGCTGATCTAATAAAAAACGAAATTTCCGCCCAGGCGAGGGCAGCAATTGAAATGGTCCCTGATGTTGATACAATATTTGAGATCGGTGGTCAGGATTCAAAATATATTAGCATTGAAAATAAAACAATTGTAGATTTTGAAATGAACAAGGTATGTGCTGCAGGAACTGGGTCTTTCCTTGAAGAACAGACACAGGTTCTCGGTGTAAAACTTGAAGAATTTGGAGACCGTGCACTTGAAGCAAAGTCACCAATAAATCTTGGTGAAAGATGTACGGTTTTTATTGGTTCCGAAGTTATTCACTATCAGAATAACCTTGCAGAAAGGGAAAACCTGCTGGCCGGACTGGGTTATTCAACGGTGTTTAACTATTTAAATCGCGTGGTCGGAAGTAAAAAGATTGGTGAACATATTGTATTCCAAGGTGGTGTGGCGACAAACAAGGCAGTTGTTTCGGCATTTGAAGAGGTGCTAAATAAAAAAATAGTCGTGCCGCCCAACCATGATGTAACGGGTGCGATAGGAATTGCCTTAATTGTCAGGGATAGTGATATTAAGAAGACAAAATTCAAAGGTTTTGATTTAGCAAAAAAATCTTATAAAACTGATTCATTTGTCTGTAAACATTGTAGTAATGAATGTGAGATTAATCGGATTATGATTGAAGGTGAAAAGCCCCTTTTTTATGGCGGAAGATGTGAACGATATGAAGAACGAGAAAAAAGTGAGGATAAAAATCTTCCTGACCTTTATAAAATGCGCAATGATTTATTTTTTAAAACTGAAGATGTTGAAGGGATTGAAATTGGAATACCAAGGGCGCTTATTTTTTATGAACATTTTCCTTTTTTCTATAGATTTTTAGTAGAACTAGGTTTTAAACCAGTTTTATCTGAAGAGACAAATCGTAGCATAATTGATGCGGGAACTGCCCTGACGATTGCTGATACCTGTTTTCCAGTCAAAGTCTGCCTCGGGCATATTGATAGTCTGATCAAAAAGGGAATAAAAAAATTTTTTATTCCAAGCGTTATTACAATGCAACCCAATAGTAAATCTTTCTCAAGAAGTTTTGTCTGTCCCTATGTCCAGTCACTTCCATATCAGGCAATGGCAATCTTTGGAGACAAAATAACGATATATGCACCGCAACTATATTTTGATCGCGGACGAGAGGTGATTGAACAAAGGCTTTATGACTTTGCCAAAAAATTCGGTAAGAATAGAAAAGAAGTTAGTGAGGCAGTTAAAGTGGCATTTGATTATCAAGACCTTGTGCGAAAAAATATATCACAGAGATTGCAGGATGTGCTTAAAGAATACAAAGGCATAACCTTCGTGATCTGTTCGAGACCGTATAATGGTTATGATGAAGGTCTGAACCTGAAATTGATGCAGAAGATCCGCAATCTAAAAATTCTACCAATACCCCTTGATTTTATTGTGCTTGATTATGATAGTCTTAAGGAAGATTTTTATAATATGTACTGGCATTATGGACAGAAAATTTTAGGGGCCGCGAAATTTATTGCGGAGAATGAAAATGTGTATCCTGTATATTTATCAAATTTTGCTTGCGGACCAGATTCATTTTTAATTAACTTCTTGAAAGAAAAGATTAATCGCAAGCCAATGCTTGTTTTAGAACTTGATGAGCATTCGGGTGATGCAGGATTTATCACAAGACTTGAGGCATTCGTTGATAGCATAAAAGGGATCCAGCAAAAGATCGAACCAGTTAAGATAAAAGCAGTGAGTTTGCTGAAAAAAGAGCGGAAAGTCTTTATTCCCTATATGTGCGATGGGGCAAGGGTGCTCTGCAGTGGAATGAGATTCGCAGGTATTGAGGCAGAAGTAATGAACCCACCCGATGAAGAGTCAATTATGCTGGGCAGAAAGTTTACAAGTGGAAGAGAGTGTCTTCCGGCAATAATAACCGCCGGTGATATGTTGAAGAGAATTAAATCGTCTGATTTTAATCCGGCTAAAGCATCTTTTCTTATGGCACAGGGTTCCGGACCCTGCCGATTTGGACAATACTACAAACTTCATAGAGTAATTCTTGATAAATTGGGAATGAGTAATGTTACAATCTATGCACCAAATCAGGGACCAAGCCTTTTTGATGACCTCGGACCAATGGGTTTAAAATTTTTATTGCTTACCTGGGATGGGATTTGTGCAGTTGATGGATTAGCGGCGAAAGTGCGACAAATCAGACCCTACGAATTAAACAACGGCGAAGCCGATAGAATCTATAATGATATTTTAAAAACAATTTGCGAAAAGATCGAGGGTGGTAAGAGCATAATTCAGACTCTTAAAAATGCACGTGCAGAACTCGATCATATCAAAATTGATAAAATACCAAAACCCAAAATTGGAATTGTCGGTGAAATCTATATCCGCTCCCAGAAATTTAGCAATGGATTTTTAGAAAGTAGACTTGAATCAATGGGTTGTGAGGTGGCTTTACCATCAATAGCTGAATGGTTCTTTTACACGAATTTCACAAGGATAAGGAATTGTCTGTGGTTCAAACAATTCCGCCGGGCAATCTTTACAAAGGTTTTTAATTACTATATGCAATGGAGACAGCAATACATTTATAAAATCCTCGGACTTAAGCCGGAACCCGAAATTAATGAAATATTAAAATTGGCTGAGAAATATATTCACCCTTCATTTGAAGGAGAAGCGATTTTGAGCGTTGGTAAAACAATAGAATTTATAAATGAAAAATTTTCTGGCGTGATCAATGTAATGCCCTTTACCTGTATGCCTGGTAATATAGTAATGACCATTTATAAAGGTATAAAAGATGATTATCCGGGATTTCCTTTACTGAGTTTATCTTTTGATGGTGTTGCAAATACCATTGATGAATTAAGACTTGAAACCTTTGTTGAACAAGCAAAGAAATTTTCTTTATCAAAGAAACCCATTTTGGAACAATAAAAAGGAGGTTTATCATGAGTGAAGAAAGAAGGACTGAATATTATCTATGTCCATTTGCTGATTCTGGAAAGCCGAGATTGTGTCCGGCAAAGCATGTAAATGCAGGATGGAAGTGCCCATTAGAAAGGGCCGGCGAGTGTTCGATATGGCGCATTATTGAAACCCTGGAGAAGGCAAAAGTAGGATTTTGAATAAATAAAAAATTGTATGAAATGTCCGCAGTGCGGGTATGAGAATCCTGAAACAAACAAATTCTGTGGCGAATGTGGATTTAATCTAATCTCGTATACGACTGCTGAGAGGATTGAACTACTAAAAAAGTCCATTCCCGAAAACTTAGTACGAAAGATTATCAGCACAAAAGATACTGCAGGAAAAGAACGAAGGAATGTGACTGTTGTCTTTGCGGATATATCGGGTTTTACGAGTATTTCTGAAAAGCTTGATCCCGAGGAATTGACTTTATTAATGAATAAGTGTTTCCAAAAATTAGGGATGATGGTCTATCGTTATGAAGGGATTATCGATAAATTTATTGGAGATTGCATAATGGCAATTTTTGGTGCACCGGTATCGCACGAGGATGACCCGGAAAGGGCGATACTATCAAGCCTTGACATGCAGAATGCCCTTGAGGAAATAAATGAAGAATTAAAAGAAGGTATAAAAAAATTGGATCTACATATCGGAATTAACACCGGGGAAGTCATTGCAGGTAAGATTGGCTCCGATCTCCAAATGGAATATACGGTGATGGGTGATACAGTTAATGTAGCACAACGTTTGAAAGATGTTGCTACTCCTGGAACTATCCTTGTTGGTCCCGAAACATATCAGCGCTCAAGACATGCCTTTGATTTTATTGAGATGGAGCCGATAAAGTTAAAAGGAAAAGAAGCATTAATTATTCCTTACGAAGTAATTGGTAAAAAGTGGGGCTCAGAGTATGGGCTCGGTTCATTCCATTCAAACCTTGTCGGCCGGGAACCGGAAATTGCAAAACTGAAATGTGCCGTGCAAAAAATAAAAGAAAAATCACAGATATTTTTCATCAATGGTGAAATAGGGGTGGGAAAATCTCGTCTTCTTTATGAATTCAAAAAATTTATCGGGATTTCAAATCCTGATGCAACGATTTTTGAAGGAAGGGGCATTTCATATGAGAGCCTTATGCCTTACAAGGCATTCGCTGATTGTCTACGTCGTAATTTCATTCCGGGCAATCTTAATGATAATAAAGAAATAAAAAAAATAGTTGTTCACAGATTAAAGTCAATTCTGAATGGTGAATTTGATGAGTCAGCACCATACATCTTCAAATTATTACATATGGAGTTGACCGAGGAAGAAAAGCAAAAAATTGATTATCTTGACGCACATTCCTTACAACTTCAGATCCGTCTTGCAATCTCAACCCTCTTTGAAAAAATATGCTTAAATGTTCCATTGTATTTGATAATAGATGATATTCAGTGGCTTGATTCCGGTTCTATAGAAATAATAAATTTTATTTTGCCACTTTTAAACAAGGGTCAATTCCTTTTCTGTTTCAGTTGTAGAACTGGAGAGCAGAAAAGTATCGAACATTTTCTGAAAGGTATAACCGATGAATATGCAGAATTTCTTGAAGTAATAAATCTTTCGAATCTATCTTTTGAAAATAGTTTGTTTTTAATAAATAATCTCTTGGGTGAAGGGATTGCTGAGAATTTGAAAATCAGCATTTACGAGCGGACAAACGGTAATCCGTTTTTTATTGAAGAAATTTGTCGACAGATTACTGAAACAAGCGCTACAAAAGGGGAAGTTGATTTAGAAAAAACGGAATTACCGGGTTCAATTGAGGCAATCGTGACTGCGCGATGCGATGGATTGAGTAAAGAAGCGAAATATCTTTTAAAGATTTCTTCAATAATTGGGAGATCTTTTCCAAAACGATTGATAGAAGAGGTCGTTAAGGAAAAGGGAATATTCAGTCATCTTGAAGAACTTGAAATTGCCGATATACTTATCAGCGCAGTGCGTGAGAAAGGTCTCTATTATACATTCCGTCATCCGATTTTCCAGGAAGTTACATATCGTAGTATTTTGAAAAGTGAAAGGGCGATTTACCATAGAGTAATCGCTGAAATAATTGAAAAACAATTTATCAATCTCTTGGAGGGCTTTAACAGTTTACTTGCAAATCATTACTGCGAATGCGGTGACTATGACAAGGCATCATATTATGCGCTGAAGGCTGGTGATGAATCAACAAAAGTTTATGCCAATGATGAGGCAATCAGACAATATCAGCTTGCAGTCTCAATTGCCAAGGATGACAACAAGAAAGCCGAGGCACTGGAAAAACTTGCGGATGTATTATTTTTAAAATATGGAGGTAAATCTGATGCCCTAAAATTTTATGAACAGGCAAAGGGGATTATAAAAGATGGATTAAAGCATGCTGAGATTGATGGAAAAATTGCCAATTTCCTACGTCAGTCCGGCGAGATTGATAAGAGTATTGAGATTATGAGTAAAGCAATAAAAGGGATTGAAGATATGGATTCAAATATTCTTGCTCAATTATCATATCAAATTGCTGATGCACTGCTGGAGTCAAAATCCGAGACAAATCAGGCTGAAGAATATACCGAAAAAGGAATTGCCGTGGCAGAAAGATTGAATGATTATGAGTCAATAATTTCAGGAATGAGAATGAAGGCGCAGATTCTGTGGCGTAAGGGAGATACCGAGAAGGCACTGGATATACTTTTATCAAATGAAGAGAAACTAAAGAATTTGTATAGTCCTCTAATTCAAACTTCTTATTATATTTTAATTGCGGCGGTATTTCGCACTGCGGGGAATATTAAAAAAGCGATTGAGTATTGTGAACGGGCAAATGAAATTAGCCAAAAGATTGGAAATCAGAGATTTCTTGCCCTTGGATTTAACAATCTTGGGATATATTATGAGTTAAGCGGTGATATTAAGAAGGGGCTCGAGTATTACGAAAAAAGTTTGACTATTCGTTCGCGGGTTGGAGACAAAAGGGGTGAGGCGATTGGTCATTTCAATATTGGTACATTAAATGACCGAATGGGAAAATTAAAAAACGCGATAGAATATTATGAAAAGGGATTGGCCATTGCCCGTGAAATAAATGATATTAGAGTAATCTTTAATTCAATCTTGGGAATTGCGGGTGTATTGATTGATTTTGATGAACCTCAAAAATGTGAAAAATATCTTCATGAGGCAGAAAAAATTTTCCAAGAGAGAAAAGAAGAATGGATGGGGGTAGAACTTTTAACCCGTTATGCTGAGTACTATATAAGTTTGAAAGATTATAAGATGGCAAAGAATTCAGTTTTGAATGTACTCAAATTTTCTATTGTCAATAATAATATTGAATTGCGCGCCAAGAATTATGCGATCCTTGCACAAATCTCTTTGGAAGAAAAAGACCCAAATGCTATAAAATATGCATTAGAAAGCCTAAAAAGTGCCCAATCTTCAAGTGAGCGTAGCAGTGAGATAAAGGCATTAATAATTCTTGGCAGAGCACAGGCAGTTATTGAAAAAGATCCAGTAACTGGAAGAAAAAATATAAAAAAGGCAATTGCCCTTGCTACAGAAATGGGCCTCTTACGTTATCATGGAGATGGTCTATTTGCACTTGCTGAGACGATGATTCTTGAAAATAAGAATCAAAGTGTCACCAATTATCTTTCCCAGGCAAAGAAAATATACTCTGAAATAGGATATGATAAAATGATTAAAGAAGTAGAGGATTTTATAAAAAATATTTCTGCTTGATTATTTGGGACGGTTAGTCAAAAGTGGTACACCAGTTTCGGTTATGACAAAATATACTGGTTTTGGTGTATAACCACTATATCTCGAGATTATATAATCAACATAGGCAATTGTTTCCGGTATCGGCGGAATCCTTCTTAATCGCTTTACCAGACTTGGACCGGCATGATAGGCAGCAAGGGTTAATTCAAGGTCTCCATTAAACATATCAAATAATGAGCGTAAGAACTTTATTCCGCCTTCAATATTCTGTGCCGGGTCAAAAGGATTTTTCACCCCGAGACGACGGGCGGTTTCAGGCATCAATTGCATCAATCCAATCGCACCACTTCGTGAAACTGCCCTGGGATTGAATTGTGATTCTTTTTGAATTATTAATTTAACAAGAAAGGGGTCAATATTATAGAGACGGGCGTAATGATTTATGAATACCTCATAGTCTTCCAAATCAGAATCGGTCTCTGTTTCTTCCCCGATTGTTTGTGGCAGGTTTGTAATAAGGGTATTCTCAGTCTGATTATAGACATTTATCTGACAGAATAATAAAAGACAGAACATAATAAATTTTACATAAAATTATTGTTCTGTCAACAGAGATATTTATAATCAACGCTTGATTTAATAGGAATTTTCGATATATTAATATTATGAAGATTGATTTAAGAAAAAATGTGATTCTTGTTACCGGTTCAACTGGTGGAATAGGTGAGGCAATAGTAAGATTGCTTGGTGAATATGGTGCGACAATTGCAATCCATTATTATAGTAATAGAAAAATGGCATATCAACTTGCCAGAGAGGTTGGCAACAATTCAAAGATATTCTTTGCCAATCTTTCAAATCCTGAAAACAGCATTTTTTTAATTAAAGGAGTTTTGAAAGAATATAAAAGACTCGATACCCTCATAAATAACGCCGGAATTTATGAATCATCGCCGATCCACAGAGCAATCAGAGGATGGTTAAAAGATTGGAATAGAACCATAAATATAAATCTCACATCGGTTGCGGTGCTCTGCCGTGAGGCGGTGAGGTATTTTCAAAAATCCGGTGGCGGAAGGATAATAAATATTGCTTCTCGTGCTGCATTTAGAGGGGAAGATAAGGACCACTGGGCTTATGGTGCAGCGAAAGGTGGAATAGTTACATTGAGTAAAACAATTGCCAAAGAGTACGGGAAGGATAATATTAAATGCTTCGTTGTCGCACCAGGTTTTGTAAAAACAAGGATGATAGATAATTATATAAAAAAATTCGGCGTCAAGAGTATTATTAAAAATCTTGCCTTGAATGAGTTAACGACACCGTATGATGTAGCACCTGCGGTACTGTTCCTTGCCAGTGGATTTATGGACCATGCCACAGGATGCACAATAGATATCAATGCGGGAAGTTATATGCGATAAAAAGTAAGAAAATTCTTCAGACTAAAAAACTTGTTTATATATAAAATTATCTTGACATCCAATAAATTTGGATTAAAATTATATACGGAGGTCTGATGAAGAAAACAATTACCTTAAAGAAATTTTCTTATCACCCAATAAAGGCGCCCCGGGGTTTCAAATTGAATTGCAAATCCTGGCAACAGGAAGGTGCCTTAAGAATGCTACAAAATAATCTTGACCCCGATGTTGCTGAGAGACCCGAGGAATTGATTGTTTATGGCGGAAGTGGTAAGGCAGCGAGAAATTGGGAATGTTACAAAAAGATTGTAGAAGCACTTAAATCATTAGAAAATGACGAGACATTGTTGATACAATCGGGAAAGCCGGTCGGCATATTTAAAACATTTGAATATGCACCGAGGGTATTGATTGCCAATTCTCTATTGGTTCCTGCCTGGGCAAATTGGGATTATTTCAGGAAGCTTGAGATGCTCGGTTTGATAATGTATGGACAGATGACGGCTGGGAGTTGGATATACATTGGAACCCAGGGAATCATTCAGGGGACTTATGAGACCTTTGCTGCCTGTGCAAGGAAACATTTTGGCGGAACACTAAAGGGCAAATGGGTTTTGACCGGTGGTATGGGTGGTATGAGTGGTGCCCAGCCCCTTGCTGTTACTATGAATGAAGGTGTGATACTTGATATTGAGGTGGATCCAAAAAGGATTGAGCGTCGAGTAAAACAGGGTTTCTGTGATATGATGGTATATGACCTTGACGAGGCATTGAAGTTGGTATTTGAAGCGGTTGAGAAAAAAATTCCACGCTCAATCGGACTTGTGGGAAATTGCGCAGATATTGAACCTGAGCTCGTAAAAAGAAATATCATACCCGATGTCTTAACCGACCAGACCTCGGCCCATGATGAATTGAATGGCTATGTGCCGGGTGGTATGAGCCTTGATGAGGCATTCGCACTCCGGAGTAGAAATTCGGAAGAATATAAAAAGAGATCCCTTGAGTCAATTGCAAAACAGATGGAAGCGATGCTACAAATGCAGAAAATGGGTGCAATCGCTTTTGATTATGGGAATAATATCCGTGGTCAGGCAAAAAAGGCCGGTGTTGAAGATCCATTTAAAATTCCCGGATTTGTGCCTGAATATATTAGACCGCTATTCTGTGAAGGGAAAGGTCCTTTCCGCTGGGCCGCACTTTCTGGTGAAAAAGAAGATATCTATTTGCTGGATAATGAAGTTCTAAAAATGTTTGGTGACAACCCTTCAATTCGTAGATGGATTGAACTTGCCCAGAAAAAGATTCCATTCCAGGGACTACCAGCAAGGATTATGTGGCTTGGTTATGGAGAAAGGGATAAATTTGGGTTGAGAATAAATCAACTCGTCCGTGAAGGCAAATTAAAAGCACCGATTGTTATCGGTCGAGACCACCTTGATTGTGGCTCAGTTGCATCACCGTATCGGGAGACCGAAGGAATGATTGATGGTTCTGATGCCATCGCAGACTGGCCCGTCTTGAATGCACTTTTGAATACTGCTTCTGGTGCATCCTGGGTTTCAGTCCATCACGGTGGAGGTGTGGGGATTGGTTATTCAATCCATGCTGGACAAGTCCTTGTCTGTGATGGAACAGAGATGATGGATAAAAGAATAGAAAGGGTGTTGACCAATGATCCGGGGATTGGTATTGCAAGGCATTATGATGCCGGATATAAAGAGGCGATTGAGTTTGCAAAAAAATACAAGTTAAAGATACCGATGGGGAAATAAATGAAAAATTTAAAATACCAAATATCAAATGTCAAAATAGTCATTTATTTTATGTTACTCATTTCCATTTCTTTTCTCATAAATTGTTCTCATCATAATAACCAAATTACGATTGTCTATGATGCGATGCCCTCAAGTTTTGACCCTCACTTAAGGAAGGAAATTGTAAACATGTCAATCCTCAGCAACATATATGAAACATTAGTAACCGCAGACCCGAATATGAAGATAACCCCAGGTATTGCGGAATACTGGGAAAAAATTGACTCCCTTACCTGGCGGTTTTATATAAGAAATAATGTGAGATTCCATAATGGCAAGAAATTAACGACATCTGATGTGATATACTCCCTCTACCGACCTTTTAAACTTCCCAATTCACAATATACCGCACTAAAGGGCTATATTGATACTATAATTCCTGAAGATACAAACAAAATCCTGTTTCATTTGAAGATGCCAAATCCATTTTTGTTATACGACCTGGCGAATATTTTTATCATTCCTGAAGGATTTGAACCATCAGAGAAAACATTCTGTGGGACAGGTCCATACAGGGTAAAAGATATAGAAAAGAATAAGATAGAACTCATAAGATTTAATAACTACTGGAATAACATTGTTGATTTTGAGCTTGCGACAATTGTTTTTTCCCGGGAAGTTGAAAAGCGGATTGAATTATTAAAGAACAAAGAGGCGGATATAATAACATTCATTCCATTAACACATTTAGAGCAACTATCAAATGCAGGAAGGATAATTGCTACATCAGGTGTTGCGGTGAGGTATATAGAGATGAATTTAAGTAAATTTCCATTTAATAAGGTTGAATTTCGCCAGGCAGTGAATCTTGGAATAGATAGGAAATCCATTACAGAAGAGGTGTATCATAACTTTGCTACACCGGCAAATCAATTCATCAGTCAGGGATTGTTTGGTTTTGATTACAACCTGCCACAATTTATTTACGACCCTGATAGTGCCAGGAAACTTTTAAAGAAATTAAATGAAATACCGGTTATTAATTTTGATTTTGCGGAGTCCCGCGCCTTTATTGCAGAAGCAATTTTAGAAGATTTAAGAAAAATAGGTTTGAAGATAAACCCTCATTCCCTTCCTGTGGATAAATATTGGGAGAAGATTAATAATAAAAAATCGGATTTTTATCTGATTGGAAGTGTTCCTCTTTCAAATGAAGGAATGAGCATACTGCGCAGTTCTTTTCATACCAGAAATCCAGATAAAGGCCTTGGTACTCTAAACAATGGTAATTATTCAAACAGAGATTTGGATTCCATCATTGAGAAAATGATATCTATCTCTGATCTACGAACCTGTGCAAAACTTATCAATGATGCCCAGAAGATTTTGATAAAAGACCTGCCCAAAATTCCAGTAGTCTGGGAGAAGGAAATATATGGCGTTTCGGATAAAATAGATTGGAATCCAAGGCTGGATGAATTGATCATCATAAAAGAGATAAGATTGAAAAAATGATTAATTTTATTAAAAAAATTATCTTTCTGTTTTTAATATTAAATATCTCATTATTTATTTTCTGCGCAAAGAAAACCCACACCATTGTTGTCTTGTATGACCATCCACCAAGGACATTTGACCCGCATCGGCGCAACGAAATAGTAACGATTTCTATCCTTTCAAATATTTATGAAGCACTCATTGATTATACACCAGATTTGAGGATAACTCCCTGTCTTGCGAAGGAATGGTATCAAAGTGACAGTTTAACCTGGATATTTGACTTAAGAGACGATGTATTATTCCATAATGGTAAAGAAATGAAGGCGGAGGATGTTGTATATTCATTATACCGACCGATGCTTGATAAAGAAAGTGAAAGGTCAGGTTTTGTTAAAATAATTGATACGATATACTCAATTAATTCGTATCGGATTGTAATAAAGACAAAATTTCCCTATTATTCTCTTTTAAACGAACTTGATTTGTTATATATCATACCCAAGGGTTTTAATAATTTTTCAAATCCAGTCGGTACCGGTCCCTACAGGACTGTTGTTATTTCAGAGGATTCCATTGTGTGTGAATTTTATCCAAATTATTGGGGGAAAAAACCAACTATCTTCAAGGCGGTGTTCAAATTTATACCGGAGGTAGAAGAGCGTATCCGACTCCTCAGAAATTCTGAATCCTGCATTCTTTATGGTATGCCCTTAGAGCTATACTATCAACTGAAGGATAGTATAAAAATGGAGGTAATAACTGGTGTCGCAACAAGGTATCTGCAATTTAATCTGCAAAAAAGACCATTTGGTAACAAAGTTTTCCGGCATGCTATTTCAATGGCAATAAATAGAAATGAGATTGATGATGAATTATATTATGGACTTGCTGAGCCTGCAAATCAATTCATTCCGAGAGGGTTGATTGGCTATTGTCCTGAACTACCACCACTTCAATATAATCCTGATAGTGCGAAGGCACTAAGTAAAGAGTTTGGCAAAACAAAGATTTCTTTTTATTACGGTAAGCCAGTCCAGCGCATTGCTAATAAAATCAGTGGATATTTACACGCGATTGGAATAGATGTAGAAGAATTTGCCCTTGATATTGTAGATTTCTGGAGATTGGTTGAGGAGAGAAGAGCTGATTTTATTTTGATTTCATCCCTGGTTACAAATTTAGATGGTTTTATAGGAACGATTGCTCCGTTTTTCTACTCTTATGACCTTGATAAGAGAACTGGTTTGATGAATCGCTCCGGTTTTACAAATTCTACAATTGATAGTCTAATTGATTTTACATTCAAAAGTGAAGACTCTGAGCAAAGATTAAGTTATATTAAAGAAATACAAATCCGTCTGTTGGATGACATGCCGATTGTTCCAATCGTATGGGAACCGAGGATATACGGAATGTCAGACGATATTGAATTCAAACCCAGAATTGATCAAACAATACGCCTGAAAGAAATAGAGTTTAGCAAATGAAGCTTTCATTTAGAACAAAATTGATCTTTTTACTTTCCTGTATCATTGTTGTAGTTTTCAGTATAATGGGAATCTTTATGGCATCATCACGGATAAGAGAGTTGCATACAGAAATAGTTACCGGTGCCGAAATGTTTGTCCGTTTATCAAACGACAAGATCGGTGAGGCTTTTTTACGCTATTTCAAAAATGCATTTTTTAAGTTTCGTTCGACAGTTATAAGTCAGAAGGATTTGAATCGCGATTTGAAAAATATTCAGATTGTTGCCCTTTCGGGAAGAGTCTGTTATGACATGGCCTTGTATGAAAAGGGTTTATTTTCTATATCCAGTAATACATATGTAAAAGATGCATTTATTATAAGTAATATAAAGAAAATGGAAATGAATATCCATACCGATAACGATATCTGTATTATTGCTCCCTACATCGACGAATATGGCGTTCATAATTATTCTATTGTTTATCGTTTCTCGCGTGCGCGCTTAAAGAAAGAGTTGGCGGCAGTTGTATTAAGTAGTGTGTTAATGGGTGTATCCACAATAATTTTGAGTATCATACTTTCAATTATCGCTTCTAATCGAATTACCGGACATTTAAAAGTCTTAACGGACGCCGCAAGGAAAATTGCCCGGGGTGATTTCAACCAGTTCATTAAAATAAAAACCGGTGATGAATTTGAAGACCTTGCGAACGCATTCAATTTTATGACCGAAAAGATAAGGGATAATATAAGGGAATTGAATAATTTAATTGAGGAATTAAAAAAAGGGGATGTTCAGAAAACTCAACTTATTGCCAATATATCCCATGAACTCAGAACACCCCTCACTGCTTCAATTGGTTATGTAGATTACATGAAAAAAGAAAAAATGGGTCCGCTAAATCAAGACCAGAAACACAGTCTTGAGGTAATCCATAGAAACTTAGAACGATTAAATAGAGAAATTCATTCCCTTCTTTTAGTTTCTAAATATACCCTGGAAGGTATTAAGCTAAAATTAGATTGGTTTGACATCTCGGAATTGGTAGATAATGTTATAAAAAATTTTACCCCCGAGATAAAAACAAGAGGTCTTTTTATTACAAAATCATTGAGGACAAAAAACTGCTTTGGCGATAAAGAAAATATAAGAACCGTTGTTGAGAATTTAATAAGCAATAGTATAAAATTTGCCTCTCCGGGTACAGAGATCAAGATTATTAGTGATATAGAGAAAAAAGAAGATCATGAATATTTTATATTTACAATCTCAAATTATGGTGTAACCATCCATCATGATCAGATAAAGAAAATTTTTGAACCATTCTATCAGGTCGATGCTACAACTTCAAGAAAATATGGGGGAATTGGTCTCGGGCTGTCCATTGCCCGAAATATCATTGAAGCACATCAAGGTAAGATATGGGCTGAGAGCAAAGATGGGTTGACATATTTTTATTTTATCATACCCCAGGGAGGGTAGAATGAATAAAAACATTTTGGTCATTGATGATGAAGACGACATCCTTGATTTTGTTGAGAGGGTGTTGAAAGATGGAGGGTATAAGGTCTTGAAGGCAAAGGATGCCAAACAGGGACTGGTAATCCTTCAGTCCGAAAAGATAGACCTTATACTGCTTGATATTATGCTTCCCGAAATTGATGGTTGGCAGATGATGCAGATGTTGAAATCGGATGAGAAATTAAAGAAAATACCAGTTGCGATGTTGACTGCAAGGGTGGATGCCTACGATAAGATTATCGGATTAAAAGAGGGTGCAGTGGATTATATCTGTAAACCATTTACTGCTGATGAAATACTGAAAAGGACAAATGATATTTTTCTTTACATTGAAAAGAATAATCTATGAATAATGAAATAGAAAAGATTCAATCTGAATTGTATAAATACCGCGTTAATCTTTATGATCGTGCAAGCGGTCTCCCTACGGTCTATGGTGTATTAGAAGATTTGAGAAAGATTATTGAAAAAGAAAAGATAATTGGAATTTTGTATCTTTCAATAGGTGACCAGGAAAGGATTGAACCCGTGTTTGGATGGGAGGTCTATGATGAAATAATTAAACTTTTTACAATCAGTGTGATGAGAGAAATTGGTAAATTGATTCCCCGTTCGGCATTGATTGCGATTTCTTCAGTAATGGGTGAAGGTTTTTTTATTTTTTTGACCAAGAAAGAATCTGGGGGTTTTATTGATAAAACCTATTTAAATACCCTAACTGAGCAATTCAAAAATAAGGTTGAAAGAATAAAAAATGAATTTGAACATAAGGAGGTAAGAGAAAGAATCAATCTACATACAAGCTGTCAAATCATAAGGCTTGATCCAATGGTGAGAACCGAGCGGCTTCTTTATCATGCGATTGAAGACATAAAATATACTGCCCATTTCCCTGATAAATTAAAAGAGAAAAAACTTTATTCGGCATTAATGGAGATACTGAATAATAAAAAAATCTATACAGTTTATCAACCAATATTTAATCTAAGAGATGGAACAATTTACGGTTATGAGGCGCTCAGTCGCGGGCCAAAAGGCTCATTCTTTGAAGACCCTGATACCATATTTACATTTGCAGCAAAATATGAATTACTCTCAAAGGTTGAAGAGTTGTGCCTTTATAATGCAATAAAGGATGCGTCTAAAATCAACTCCAATGCGTTGATATTTTTGAATATTACGCCAGATCAGATACCACGATTGCTTGATAACCATTTTGTTGATTTACTCTCTGAGTGTAGAGTCAGAGACAATCGAGTGGTCATTGAAATCACCGAAAAATTTGCGATTCCTCATTATGGGATCTATCAGGAAATACTGGTCCGGACAAAAGGTAGGGGATTAAAGATTGCCCTTGATGATGTGGGTGTTGGATATTCAACTCTGGAAAGGATAAGTGAAATAGGACCTGATTATCTGAAATACGACAGGACCTTAGTCCGGGATATTGATAAAAATCTTATTCGTCAGGAATTGATAAAGTCATTTGTAAATTTTGCCAATCGTATTAATTCTACAATTATCGCAGAAGGAATAGAGAATGAAAACGAATTAGAATTCCTGAAAAACATTGGCATTAAATATGGACAGGGATTTTATCTTTGCAGACCAAAACCCGTAAATGAATTAAATAAAATAATTTAACGGGTTAAAATAAGGAATTTTTTAAAAAAAATTTTGTAATTAACTATAGATAAGGAGGAATAATGAAACCAATTTTACCGTTGAGCATTGGAATACTGGCTTTAGGATTGATATCTATTACTGAATCTTATGGTTCAACCAATGAACTGACCTTAAATATTCCATTCGAAGGATTAAAGGGAGAATTGGGTAAATGTGAAGTCTGGATATTGGACCCCGATGATAATGTAATAGGAGAATTTAGCCGCTGGATATATATAAATAAGGATTATTATTCGTTCCCGACAAAAATAAAATTAAAAAAAGATATAGACGATCCTGATATTTTGCGGATAAAGGTGAGATTCAAAAAAACTGAAAAGATTTATTCACTATTCCAACTTCAAGATAAAATGATTGTTAAAATTTTAGGACAGGATAATTTTATTTCTGGTACTTTAGTGAAATATCGTGTCATCGTAAAAAATCAAAGGACTGAAGAACCAATTGTTGGGGCAAAAATAAAGGTGATTTTACTAGGGCAAAAAATGGAGAACACGGTTTATGAAGGGAAAACTGACCATGTAGGAAACTGTGAGATTTCATTTAATTTACCGGATGATGTTAAAGGAGGTGAATTTAAATTTATTGTGAGTTCTGATTTGGGCAAAGATGAATACAATACAAGATTTAAGATAGTCACCGGAAATTTAACTTATCTCGTGATGGATAAACCGATCTATCAACCTGGTCAGACAATCCATATAAGGACATTATCACTCCAGAAACCCGGACTTAAGGCGGTGAAGAATAAAGAAGTTGTTTTTGAAATTGAGGATGCAAAGGGAAATAAGGTTTTTAAAAAGAAGGTAAAGACTGATGAGTTTGGCGTAGCGTATACGCCATTTTTACTCGCTGATGAGGTCAATTTTGGTGACTGGACAATTCGTGCAATTCTTGATAATGAAGAGACAGAAAAAACAGTAAAGGTTGAAAAATATGTACTCCCCAAATTTAAGATCACATTGAAAACTGATAAACAATTCTATCTTCCCGGTGAAAGACTTGAAGGTGATATTGATGTCCAGTATTTCTTTGGTAAACCGGTTGTGGATGGAAAAATAAAGATTACAGTCTATAAATTTGATATTGGATTCAATGAGGAAGCAGTTATCGAAGGTAATACTAACAAAGACGGTTTATACCATTTAAGTTATAAACTTCCTGAATACTTTGTTGGTGAACCACTGGAAAAAGGAGATGCCTTTGTCCGCCTTGATATAGAGGTTATTGATAAGGCAAACCATAGTGAAAAGGTCACTTTGACGAAAAAGGTTGTGCAGAATCTAATAAATATTGCAATTGTGCCTGAAGGCGGAGTTCTTAAACCTCATCTCGAGAATAGAATTTACGTGGTAGCAAATTATCCTGATGGTTCTCCCTGTTTGGCATCCGTTGAATTGAGTATCGATGGAATAAAACAATCCGGTAAGACTGATGATTACGGTGTTGCAGAATTCATGTATAAACCAAAAGGTGCTAAAGTAAAGATTGGCGCAAAGGTTACTGATCACAAGGGAGAGACCGCTGAAGTGGAAAAGGAATTTGCGTTAAATATTGAACAGGACCAGATAATAATGCGCATAATGCGAGGGATATATAAAGTTGGTGATAATATAAACTTAGAATTTCTCACAACGAAAAAAAACGGACGGGTTTATCTCGATGTCATAAAAGACAATCAAACCGTTCTTACCAAATCCATTGAGATCAAAAATGGCAAGGGTAGTTATCAACTCCAGCTGACACCAGATATTACGGGTTCAATCTGGTTGCATGCCTATATCGTCACACCAGGTTCAGATATCATTCGCGATACAAGATTCTGTTATGTGCACGGTGCAAATGATTTGATGATAAAGGTAACCCCGGATAAAAAAGAATATCTGCCCGGTGAGGATGGTGAGATTGTATTTACGATTACCGATAAAAATGGCAGACCCAAGGTTGCCACACTATGTCTGGCAATCGTTGATGAGGCAGTCTTTGCAGTTAGTGAATTAAAGCCCGGATTGGAGAAGGTCTATTTTACCCTGGAAAAAGAACTAATGACTCCGCGTTATGAAATCCATGGATTTGAACCGGCAAACATTGTAAAACAACCAGCAATTGATGAAAGGGCAGAGATTGTAATGTTTTCGACACTTACACCCAAAGATCCATTCCCGGTAAATTACACTACGCCGATTGAAATTAATAATAAGATTGCTCAAACATTTTATCCCAGAATCTCTAAGTTACGTGAAATTTTATACATGGCAATAAACAAATATTATGACAAATACAGATATTATCCAAAGACTAAAATAGCAATAGAGACCTTTATAAAAGAAGGATTTTTAAAAGAAACCGACCTGCTCGACCCCTGGAATAGAAAATATCACATAGTTTGCGAAGATGAATACTTCTCATATTTCACTGTTTTGAGTGCAGGCCCGGATGGGATATTCGATACGGACGATGACATAAATGAATGGGGCTGGAGGCGGTTTGAAATGGAAGAAAGGGTATTTGCACCGGGTGCAATGCCGGTTCCGCACGCTGCAAAAACTAAGACGACAATGGATAAAGAAGAACCAAGAGCGGGACCCAGTGAGCCAAGGGTGCGTGAATATTTCCCAGAGACATTTATCTTCGAACCCGCCTTAATCACCGATTTACAGGGAAAGGCAAAGATTTCGGTAACAATGCCTGATGCAATAACGACCTGGCGTATGACGATGTTTGCATCTACTCAGCAGGGTGAATTGGGTTCAGATTTATCCCAGATAAGGGTATTCCAGGATTTCTTCGTTGATATTGATATACCAGTTGCCTTGACCCAGGGCGATGAAATATCAATCCCGATAGCAATTTATAATTACTTACCAAAACAGCAAAAGATCAAATTAGTACTTGAAAGTGGGGATTGGTTTGAAATTCTCGGTGACAAAGAGACAACAAAAAATTTAAATAAGGATGAAGTTTCGGTAGTATATTTCCCGATAAAGGTAAAGGAACTTGGTTACCATTCTCTAACCGTGAAGGCTTATGGTGAAGTAAAGTCCGATGCCATTAAACGGCAAATCGCAGTATTGCCTGATGGCAAAAGATTTGAGAGTATCATCTCAGACCGTCTTGAAGGAAATGTCGTAAAGAAAATAAGTTTCCCCCAGAATGCAATCCCGGGTGCAAATTCGTTGGTTCTAAAACTCTATCCCGGCATATATTCTCAGGTAGTTGAAGGACTGGACAAGATGCTCGGCATGCCCTATGGCTGTTTTGAACAGACATCTTCAATTACCTATCCCAATATTTTAATTCTCAATTATCTTCGCCAGACAAAACAGATTAAACCCGAAACGGAAATAAAGGCTGAAGAGTATATCAGTGTTGGTTATCAACGGTTGTTATCATTTGAGGTTAAAGGTGGTGGATTCTCCTGGTTTGGTGATGAACCCGCAAATAAGATTCTTTCTGCCTATGGTCTTATGGAATTCAATGATATGGCAAAGGTCTATAATATTGATGAACGGGTAATAGAAAGGACAGCACAGTGGCTCAAGAATCAACAGAATAAAGACGGTTCCTGGTCTCCGGATAAACAATATCTCCATGCTGAAGCCTGGGGGAGAATACAGAATAACGAAATAATGCCCACAGCGTATATTGTATGGGCACTGGCGGAAATCGGGCAGAAAGAAGGTTCTGCCCAGAGGGGGCTTGATTATCTAAAAGGAAAATGGGAAAAAATTAGTGATCCTTATATCCTTGCCCTTGTTGCCAATGCCTTTGTGACAATGGAGCCAAAGTCAGAGACGACAATCAAAATTTTGCGTAAACTCGTTGACATAGCCAAAAATGATAATGGTGCAATATACTGGGAATCCGATCTTCCTTCCATAACCTTTACCCAGGGTAAGGGTGCGGATATTGAGGCGAGTGGTCTTGCCACCTATGCGTTGGTAAAATCCGGTAAATTCGTAGATGCCACAACCAAGGCATTGACCTATCTTATTCGCTCAAAAGACCCAGCGGGAACCTGGTATACAACCCAGGGAACAATCATTGCCCTGCGGGCACTTGTTGGAGCACTTGGTGGCATTAGCGAAGATCTGAATGCAACCGTTGTTGTACTACATAATGGCGAAAAGGTGAGTGAGATAAAGGTGAATAAAAGCAATGCTGATGTAATGCAACAGATTGACTTGAATGAAAACTTAACAAATGAAAATACCGTGGAAATTCAACTCAAAGGCGAAGGCAGTTTTCTATATGAGATCACGAGTGCATATTATATCCCCTGGAAGGATTTGCCCAAACCACCAATGCCGCTTTTTGCCATTGATGTTAATTACGATCGCAAGCAACTTGCTATCAATGACTTGGTCAATGTTGATGTTATTATTAAATTATTAAAGAGCGGAACCGCCCAGATGGTAATGATTGATTTGGGAATTCCTCCAGGCTTTGAGGTCCAGACCCCAACCCTTGATGAATATGTTAATAAAAAAGTAATTCAGAAATACAATTTGACATCGCGCCAGATAATTATCTATATTGAATCAATTTCTTCAAATATGCCGATTAAATTGTCTTACAGTTTGAAGGCAAAATATCCGGTACGGGCAAAGGTCCAGTCTTCACGAGTCTATGAATACTACAATACTGATAAGGAAACAATTGCTGAACCGTTTGAAATTAAAGTGACGAAATAAGTTTTACTGGATTACTAATTCAATCTTTGAATATTTGGGCAAAAGTCCAGGGATGAAACGGGGGGTGGTATTCACAGCTTTATTCGGTAACACGGTTCTTCTTGTAATTTCATTTAATATTGTTTCGCCGCGCGAACGGGCAAGCGCCTCTGATTGAGAATAAGAATAGACGACAACTTCTTTTTTGAATTTTTCTTTCACAACATTGGCAATTTCTTCAATATACGATTCGGCTTCGCTGTGCAAGTTGGCAGAGTTTTCATCAAATAAGGCATTTGCTGATACTGAAATTATTGTGCTTCCTTTTTCTTCATAAACCACGCCATTGAATTTGTAGGAACGGCCGGTTATCCTGGTTGGATTTCCAACGGCATCGAACGCTGTGAAGACATAATTATATACCTCTCCCATATTACACATTTCTCCATTATCGGTCCTGCCATCCCAGGAGAGGACCGGTGGGGGTATGCCACGCTGGGCATAGCGTCTTACTATTTCACCTTTTGCATCGGTGATGACGAGTTCCCAAGAAGAAACTGTTTTTTCAAATCGGGGGATGAAAACGGCAATGCTCCCATACATGAAGCGCGCTACCAGCGGTATTCTTAAATACTCGCTATGGAGATAAAGGATTGGTGTATTTAATCCATCTATGGTTGAATAAAGTTTTTCGTCAAATATGTATTGTTCTTTCGAAATTACCGAATCTAAAGGAGCGAAGGGATTTAAAGAGACCTGCAAATATATCTTGGAATCAGTTATCTTATATTTCAATTCACCCTTTATAACCTCTTCGCCGATCTCGTGCTCGGATTTTTTTGCTTCCTGGGTGAACAAAAATAAAACAAAAAATATATTCATTTATTACTCCTTATTAGCCACAAACAAAGCGGAATGTTATAATACCCCACTGGATTTCTTGTTTTACGCTTGTGGGTAAGGGAGCAAATAACCATGCCTTCACTGCATTTACCACACTCTGGTCAAGGTCAGGATAGCCCGACGAAATTTCTATCCTAATGTTTTCTCTCACGCTCCCTTCGGGATTGACTTCAACCCTAATCTTTACAACTCCGGATATACCCTTTTGTAAGCACCAGGCAGGATACTGGGGCAGAATCTTTTTTCTTATTTCACGATCTGCGATCGGCCCGGCAAGGGAAATGGCAGTTCCTTTTGCTTCTACTTTTAATTTTTCTTCAATCTTTGCCTCAACCTGTTTTCCGATTTGTGAAGTCGGAGTCGTGGGTGGTGGTTTTTTATCAATCTTTATCGTTGGTGCTTCTGCCTGTTTGCCAATCCCACCATAGACACCGATACCAGTTCCGCCTTCTGTCCCTGCACCACGGGGTAAATTTTTTGCCAGAGAGATTGGCTTTTCCGCGAGTATTTCCTCGGTAGATTTCATTGTTCCGTTCTTTGCGCTGCCGATCTTTATCACTTCACCGACTCCGGCCTCAGGTGTATAACGATTTAAATCTATCTTTGCCTGGCTACGGTCAATCTTAACATTTAAATCGATTGCAGGTGTAACAATATCACTCCCGCCATAAGTACCACTTGACGGCGCAGGCGTTTCACTAACCTCACCCCAAATTGAACCTTTTGACACAACCTTGGCAACCTCAGGACGATAGGATTGATCAAGAAAGGTAACTTCTTTTATATCTTCATAATTGGTTGTGGAAGCAGAACTGGACCGGGAGAAGAGTAAAAATAATAATATATGAACAATTATGGAGATAACAATACCTATATCAAGTCTTTTATCTTTAAACATAGTTATTCCTTTGGTTTCTTAGTTGCACAGGCGATGCGCTTTGCACCCGCCTGTTTTACACGGGCAAGGATTTCAAGAACATCTTTGTGAAGAACATCTTTATCCGCACGGATTACTATCAGTTGATAGGGATCTTTTTCTACTGCCTGTTGAACAGTAGTGTCAAAATCATCGGGCGCAATGGGTTGGTCATTTATGTATAACTTTTTATCAATTGTATAAGTGATTGTAAAATTCTCTTCAGTTTTTGCCTCGGCAGTATGCGCCTTGGGAACTTCAACTGGTGTATTGGTATGGGTCATCGTCATCGGCGCAATGATCATCATCATTAAAACGACCATCAAGGCAACTGCTGCCATGGGTAAAATATCTACATTCTCCATCCGTTTCATCTTCTACTCCTTAATAAAGCAAGTTCACCCGCTCCTTTTTGCTTTGCCAGATCAAGTATCTGAATGACTTTCTCGTAAGTCACTTCGGAATCAGTGGAGACAATCACCTTTTTTTCAAGGCTTCTTGCCAGTAACTGGGGTAATAATTCTTCTAATTTCTCATAGGTGACCGGTTCTTCATTTAATAATATGCTACCGTCATTAAGGAGATGGATGTTGACTTTTATGTCGCTTACCTCATTTGCAGAACCTGCCGCCACACCCGGAGCATTTACAAAAATGCCTGATTCAAAGAATAAGGGGATGGCAACAATGAATCCGATGACAAGCGATAGAGCAATATCAACCAGTGAATTCAGTATCAATCCCTGTGGTTCGGTTCCAAAGTGAATGCGCTTTCTTTTTCTCATATTACACCATTATAGAGGTATTACTTTATATTCATCTGCATCATTTTTTAAAACTTCCAGGTCGTATCTTCAGGCGGGAGTGTCACTGGTTTAGGAGTTGCTACGGGTTCAGGATTTATGCTACCAGTTTTCTTCTTCATTGTTTCGATCAGAACGATTACTTTATCACATACCCCATCAAGGCTCATTGCCAGCTCATTGCTTTTCTTTGTGTAATAATTATAGAAAAATAATGTCGGAATACCGATAAATAGTCCAAAAGCAGTAGTTAGGAGTGCCTCGGCGATACCTGCTGATATCACCGCAGGACCGCCCGAACCGGTGATCGAGATATTATGGAATGCACGAATCAAACCGGTTACGGTACCCAGCAATCCCAACAATGTTGCTGCGTTTGCCAGGGTTCCCATGCCTCCGAGGTATCTGTCAAATTTTAATTTTTCTTCAATAACATAACTTGAAAGCACATCGTATAGATTGTCGGCATCAAGATGCTGGTTCTGAAGGGCAACCGCAAACAATCCAAATAATGGATTCTTTTTCTGATTTGCGTAAGACAACGCGGCGCTCGTGCCCTGATTTCTCAATATCTGACTAAAACGCATAAATCCACTTCTTGTATCAAAACTATTTTTGGCAAAATATAAAAACCTTTCTATTATTAAAGCCAAGGCGATTATAGAACAAATTAGCAATATGATCATCACAATACTGCCCTTGAAGATTTCAATTAAAGGTTGACCTAATATCATTTTTTAACCTCCTTTTTTGGCCAACAAAAAATTGTTGCTGATGCCCTCATTTTTCTTTTTTTGCCCCTTCGGTCTGGATACCCTCAGAACCACTACCAGCTTCCCCGAGATATTTTTTACAAACCCCGATATTATGTCGGGCATTGGCGAGGTACTGTGATGAGGGGAAGGAGTCTACAACGACCTGAAAGTTTTGCATTGCCTTTCCATATTCTTTTAAATTAAAATAGGCGGTGCCTAAATTAAAGTAGACTGCATCCTTTTCTTTTCCTCTTGGGAAATAACTTAAATATCTTTCATATAATTCAGTAGACTTTTGCCATTCTTCTATATTCACCGCACATTCTGCGGCAAGGAGAAGCGCATCCGGTGCATAAGATGAAGATGGGAAATTCACCACAACTTTTATAAACTCTTCCATTGCCTGGGCATATTTTTTATCGTCAAAGAATTTCTGGGCAATCTGGTATTGACCATCCGCCGCAAGTTCACTTTGAGGAAATCTTTCGACAAAATACTGCATTGCCTCAGTAGATTCTAAACCTTTTTGATAGTAACACATTTCCATCCCTTTTCTCGCTGCAACTGCCTCATCGGAAGTGGGATACAGGTCCAGAAATTTTTGGAATTCCCTAATTGCTTCATCATAATTCTTCTGATTATAATAACTCTGGGCGATTGCTAACTGGGAAGAACGGGCAAAATCATCATTGGGATGGTTTTCAACAACCCAGCGGAATAGACTTCGTGCCTTCTCATATTCAAGCGCCTTAAAATATGTATCGCCGGCACGGAAGCCAGCCTCCGCAGACTTCTTGGCCATAGGAAAATTACCAATTAGTTTTTCCCAGGATTCTATCGCATTGGCATAGTATTCAAGATTATAGTATGACATACCTGCGTAAAAAAGCGAAGGCACTGCACAACGCTCATCCTTGGGGAAGGTATTATACAATGCTTCAAATGTCTCTCTTGCTTTCATATATTCACGTTGATTGAATTGTGTATAGCCGAGTCCGAGATAGATTGCTATTACGAGTGAAGAATCCTCATAAGGAACTTTACTCATATTTTCAAATATTCCCTGGGCTTCATTTGGTCGGTCCTGATTATAAAGAGAATATGCAAGCCCTAATCGGGCATAAGGGGATATTTCAATACCGAAATAATCTTTGATAACCGCAAGGTATGTCTTTTCTGCGTCACCGAAATTTTTGAGATAATAATATGCCTCAGCAAGAAAATATAATGTCCTTCCTCGCCACTCGTTTGTTTCATCGGGGAAGTCTTTCATATATTTACTTCCGAATGTCACTGCGTATTCAAAATTTTTGAGATTATAAAGAGAATACAAAAGCATTGTTGCTCCGGGTTCTCGTAATGGCGACTTGGGATATTTAGCCAATAATGATTCAAAAAATCTAATCGCATTAACATAATCCTTTTTCTGGAAATAAATCATTCCGGTTAGATATTCACCAATGCTTGCGAGTTCACCAGTAGCAAACATCGTTGCCAGTTGTGCAGATGATGTGAGTGCCTGGAGCGTATCACCATAGGCAAGCAGTGCCTTGGTTAACTGTAGATTTGCATAAGATGAAATCATTGTGTTAGGATAATTGGCACGCACCCGCTGGAAGGCACTTACTGCACCGAGCCCGTCATTTAAATTCATTCGGCAAATTCCTAAAAAATACCCGGCATGTGCAGCGAGAAGATTATCTGAGTGCCGCGTCAGTGGAATAAGGTGTTCAGTAGCCCCTGCATATTCGCCGTAATGGATTAAAGATGCAGCATAGAAGAAATGGGCATAGTCAATCAATGGTGACTTGGGGTAATAAGCAATGAAATCGCGGAACTTCACCTTTGCCCCATCAAAATCTTTATTGAAAAATAGAGCCTCAGCCCTTGAAAATTCGGCAAGGGTAGCAATGGGTGTATTCGGTGCTTCATCAAGAATTTCCTTAAATGATTTTATTGCCTCGAGAGTATTACCTAATCGAGATTGTGCCTTCCCATAATAGAATTTTGCCTCAAGCAATTTCAATCCTTCAAGTTTTTCTTTTGCTTCTTGATAACTACCTCGAAAATAATACAGAACGCCCAAAGCAAAATTCGCCCTATCTTCCTCCTGATAAGCAGGATTTTTTAATAATTTTTGGAGAACCTGTTCAGCCTCTCGATAATTTCCCTGTAAGATATCTATCAATCCAATCGCATAGAGGCATTCGGGTTCAAGGTATGGATATTTTTTTCTTCTCAGAATTGTTTCAAAATGTCCTTTGGCTTGGTCGTAATTTTTAATATTAAAATAGCATTCCGCGACCCTGAATCTTATTTCGTCTTCAAAATCGGTGCCACCGTACTTTTTTAATATTGCTGAAAAATACTGTAATGCCTCGGTATAATTTTCCTGCAGAAACAATCTATGGGCGATCTCGTAATCTATTACCAGTTGATTATAATCGGTCAATGTCAAAAGGAAGACAATAATAAACATAATCACTCCTGGGGAAGGAACTCTATTTCCCCTTTTGGTCCAAGGGTAACAATCTTCACGAGATAATCACTAAATGATATCCGTTCCTTGCCTTTGTCAATTATTATTATTTCGTAATAATATCTGCCATCTGCGACCAATCTTCCAACATCATCAAGCCCGTCCCAGGAAAGTCTTAATGGCGGTGCATCCCATCCGGAATATGTTCTAACAACCTCGCCATATTGATTTTTGATTAATAATTGCCACCTTTCAATTTCTCTTTTGGTAGTATAATGTAAATCAAGCCAGGCAACATTCTCTTTTCTGCCGGGTGCTGGAGAAAACTCTTTTGGTGTTGCCGTAACCCATGTTCTGAACCCACCAAATTCAATAAAGATACCTATTTTATGTCGATAGGGAAGGAGATAGTTTGATTTATGGTGTAATTCTATTGCGTAATCAAGTCCAGTTGACATATTGCCAAAGAGTTTCCTTACACCCACTCCAGCATTCAATGTATTTTCATCAAATCCGGCACGGAGAATCAAGATTGGATATACCGGAATAAATTCAAAACCAAGATGAGGTTTGACACCGGAGTATTCGAGAATATTTTTAACCAGGTCACCTAAAATAATTGCCCTGCCCTGATATAATTTTACTGCTCCACCAAATCTAAAGGTCGCAGGAAATTCTTCGGTTTCTCCATTTTCTAAATACTGCAGTTTCGGTCCCAAGATATTTTGAACAGAAATACCAAAGGTATAATTATGCCTGGGAAAGAGCAAAAGTCCTAAATCTCCACCAACACCTATTGCACCATATTGGGCAATCTTACTGGTAATAAATTTTAAATTTGTGCCTATGCTCAGCGCATCAGAAACAAGATATGCATATGAAAGCAGAATACAACTCTGGGAAAAATAATAGGTTCCAAAAAGATTCATATTAACATCCCGTGAATCAATACCTTTGGCACGGAAATGTATTATATTCCCGCCAAATGTTCCAAATTTCCTTGTTGGAAGGGCATAACCGAGATACCCAAGTTGATGGCCATAAAGGTCAAGGTATGAAGACTTTAAATTGTGGGCATATAGCTGGGCAAGACCCGCAGGATTGAAATAGACTGCCTCGGCATCATCCGCAAGCCCGGTGAATGCCTTACCCATTGCGCTTGTCCTTGGACTCATTCCATAATTCAAAACCGCACCGGGTAAACCGCCATCCTGAGCAAAGGTAAGAGTAAGAAGTAAGAAATAGGGAGTAAAAAACATATAATTTTTAAAAATTCTTATTCGTTTAACGGTAAACATTTCACGGTTTACGAATTCTACCATATCACACCTACCCTTATATGTTTCTCCAAAAATACATTCGTATGGAGATAACCTTTGATCAAAACATAATAGACGCCACTGGCAACTTTTTTACCTTTATCATTTCTGCCATCCCAGATGAGATAGTTTATACCGATACGTGCACCATTTTGACCTGCAAGAATGTCTTCGTGATGGACACGATTCCCAAACGCATCATATATAGCAAAAATAACATTGCAATTCTGGTGGAGATAGTATACAAACCTTGTGTATGGTTGATTTATCTTTCCAAAAGGATTGGGATAGGCAACGATATTGCCCTCCATTACTGAAGAATCAGGGATGATAACATAAACCGTCGTGGTCTCGGCATAATTATCCGCACGGATTTCAATAGAATCAAGTTCATTGAAATAACCACTCGTAGCAGTGAATTGAGATTGGCATACTCCTTGTGTGTTTGTTAAAACTGAATCATACTGCTTTATGATATACCCATTACCACCTACGACTGAAAATCCAACCCATTTACCGGCAATCGGATCGTTATTTCTATCGTAGACCGTAACATTTATATAAGCAATCTCGCCAGGAGAAATTGTATCCGGAGAGACCGAGATATTAAAATTAGTTGCCCTTTGCACTACCGTTAGCGGATTGTCATAACTAAAGATGTTGTTATTTAAATCACGCGCATATATTGACTTGTCCCCCTTAGATGAGAAGTTTGCGCTGAAGTTTGCTACACCATTTACCAAATTCTGAGGAGAAGGATTGGAAAAGCCTGAAGAACCCGCAAGTTGAATTGAATATCCAGATACACTGGTTTTATTCCACATTGAATCTGTAGCATAGACGGTGATTGGAAAATCTTCAAGGACATATTGTTCCAATGCTACTCCGGACTTACCCGGGGTATTATTCGTATTTAAAGTGGTATCACCTGGTAAATGTGTTTCGCCCGGAAGAAGCACGAGCAATTTTGAATAATTCCCCGGGTATATATAAATGTTGCTTGAGGTGTCAGTTTTTATTCCAGGGCTGGTGATATCATATACAAAAACCTTCTGGGTGTTCGCGGTTCTGAATGCATAATTAAAATTTGCACTACCATTATTTAGCCGGATACCCATTATCTTGCTGAATCCATCCGAACTTGTTAACAAAATAGAATCACTTGCTGTGGTGATTTGGTTGCACCATCGATCGGTGAGATAAATTGAGATATTGAAAAATGTTCCGGCCTGCTGGCTTGAAGGGGTATTCATTCTACCTGATTGATTACCGGGTGTATAGGTCTGTCCGGGTAAGATTGAGATGAGTCGGTATGGTGTATTCGGAACGACCTGGAATGAATTTGATTCACCACTCGCACCACCTCCTTCACATCTCAACCTTATATTATCACCCGCAATTGAAACCATAATACTACCCTGCCAGGAACTGTTGCCATTGAAATAGACAATTGTATCAGGGCTTACAGGGTAACTGACACTTGAGATATAAATCCGTGCTGAACCATAATAGGGCACTGGTTGTCCTGAGGCATTAAGTGCATATATGGTTATAGGGAACGAGACCCCAGCGGTCTTGGGTGATGTAATGCTGTCAAATCCAAAATGGTCAATCTGACCAATTAAGAGAAAGGTTAATAAGTTGATCAAAGAAACCTCCCCGTTTGGAATTCATTTTTAAAGTGCATAAAGGATTTAAGTCTAAATAAAAATCCATATCTTAATAGGGTGATTATACTCCTAATATTCACTTTGTCAAGAAAATCTTTAACTTGCAAAATATGCGGCTCCCAGTATTCCCGCATCATCGCCAAGTTTTGCGGGAACAATTTGCACATTGCGGTATTGTGGTCCGAGAATAAGTTTTTTCAAAGTTTTTCTGATTGGTTTAAATAAGATACTTCCGGCATTAGAGATCCCTCCCGAGATTATAATAATCTCAGGGTCAAATAGATTTATAATGTTACTAACGCCAATGCCAATATAGTATCCAATTTCTTCAAAAACTTCTCGTGCCACAGGGTCACCTTTCTTTGCTTCACTTGCGATTATCTTTGGTGTTAGAAGATTATATTTTTTTAAACTGCTTTTTTTTCTTTTTGATTTGCGCAATGCAATTTCCAAAATGTATCTGGAACCAACATACCGCTCAAGACATCCAAAATTTCCACAGGCACATTTTGGTCCATTGAAATTTATCACCGTATGCCCAAATTCACCGGCAAATCCGTTTGTGCCGAATAGCATTTGTCCTTCACAGATGGCTGCCCCACCAACTCCAGTACCGAGTGTGAAAAGAAAGACATTGTTATATCCTTTTCCTGCTCCATAAATCCATTCACCCAGAAGGATTGCATTGACATCGTTAAGTATTTTTACAGGTTTTTTAAACTCATGCCTTAATATTTTAGCCAATTTTATATCATGCCATCCTTTCAAATTTGGCGAGTATCTTACAACACCATTTTTTGAGTCAATAATTCCTGCAATTCCGATACCAATCGATGAGGATATTTTAACAAAATTTTTTATAGCAGTTTTTATCTGGTTTATACATATTTCAGGACCTTCGCCGGCAAGGGTCGATAGTATTTCTTTTTTAAACACCCTGCCGTTAAATACCACCCCTGCTTTTATATTTGTTCCACCGACATCTATTCCGATAGCAAATTTCATTTATTTTTATAATTCCATTTTATCAACTCTTCATATTCACGGGACAGGATTATCCCTCTACGTTCCATTACTGCACGGGCTGTTTTTATTGCCTTGCCTAAATCATATTCCTGATTGATACCTGGTCCGACCCATCTAAAAGAAGGAACATATCCAGGCATCATCCCTCCGCCGAAGAAGTTTACAAAACTTCCAATAACTGCACCGGTAGGTATTAATGTCCCAATACCTAACTTTGTATGGTCGCCGATAAAACAACCAAGTTTTACCATTCCGGTATCATAAATCTCTTTGCCCATTTTTATCCGCACACTTGAATAATTATTTTTTAAATCCGAGTTTGTGGTAAGCGAACCAATATTTACCCACTCGCCGATAAAAGAATGTCCAATAAACCCTTCATGGTATTTATTAGAGAACCCCTGGAATATACATTCTTCTACTTCGCCGCCGATACGACAATAAGGGCCGATTGTTGATTTGATAATCTTTGCACGATCTAAGATTGTTCCTTCACCGATATATGTGGGTCCCACAATTGTAGTAAATGGCTTTATCTCTGCTTTTCTATCAATATATATTGGACCTGCCGAACAATCAAGAAAGACAAGTTTATGGATATTTGCCTCGCGTGCGATAAAAAGGGATTTTCTTAAACCAAAAAATTCTATTTTTCTTGAAAACCTACAAGGTTTTTTTATCTGTTTATAATGTTCAACAATCATTTCAGCATTGAATTTTATGAGATCCCAGGGGTGATTGATCATTTTCCCGGAAATCTCTTTTTTCTTTTTTATATCATGCAGAACATTTTTGATTTCCGCCAAATTTTGTGGAAATGGTGGGTTTACCTTTAAAAATCCGGCGTTCTGGTCGCCTACTACAAATCGTGTCTCTTCGTATGGTAAATGTATTCGCTCCTTTAAGAGCAATTTTGCCGAAAGATATATGGTGGGTTCATTTTTTAAATTTATTTTGAAGTTAAATAATTCTCTACCAATATAGTCAAATCTGAATTTGGGAAAATAATAGGCAGTGTTTTCGGCTATGGTCTTTATTCCAACGCGCAGGTTGAACTGAGGGAAGAAATTAACAAGAGGAAAGAATTTTTCAGGTTCGTCTTCGTAGATAATTATTCTCATTTCGAAAGGAGAAAACTTGCAATTATAGCAAAGGCAATACCGAGAACTCTATTTACTGTGATCGGTTCTTTAAGGATTATAAAACCAAAAACGACAGGAAATAGGATATAAAGGTTGGTTAAAGGAATAACAACCGAGGCGGCCCCGGTTTTTAATGCCTGATAGAATGCAAGGATTGCGACGAGTGAAACAAAACCTACCGGAATTGCATATAACGAGTGATTATTTAACTGTAGTGAGTTTTTTAAAAAAATTATGTAACATAATAAAAAAATCAAAGACCAGAAGGAAATCCAAAAAGTGGTACTCACGGCATTCAAATGTTGACTCAAGATTTTACTGCCAACCGCCCACAATCCCCAACCGAGTAATGCAATGTATGCATATTTTATATAATCCATAACAGATTATATTGATTAACCGCATTAAGTCAAGAGCGTTTGATTTATTGAGGAGTTCTAATTTTAATGCGCGATAATCTTTCGATAGTTTTAAAGTAATGAGCATTAAATTCAACAGATGATTACTTAACTTGCCGACCGTTTTTTTTAAGTAATGATGCATAATTGCGTGATTGGTCTCCACGACGGTACGAAAAGAAATATACAGAGGCACAGTGAGTACAATAGTTTAAATCCGCAATTAAATTTTCCTGCCCAAGTGCCTTATTAACTGCTTTTTTGAGGTCAAGAAAAATCTTATTGTTTCGCCTTATTACTGCCTCTGGGTAATTTTTTTGATAGAGAAATGATACATCTTCCTTGATTTCATAACAACAGGGACCAATACAGGCGCCCAGGACATATTTGTAATCAATTAGAATATCTCTCGCTTTTTTAACAATTCCTTTAATTATTGAACGCCACCCACAATGTAGTATTGCGATTCTTTCTTCTGAAAACAAATAAACGGGCAGACAATCAGCGATCTTTACACCGATACACTGATTTTCTGAGGTGATCAATCCATCACCGATAGTCTTTTGCTCCTGGTCAATATCAACAATTATATCGGAATGTATCTGTCTCAACATCACGGGTTTGAATCTTTCTAAAAATTTTTCCGTTCCGCATTTTGTTGAATAAAGAAATATTTTATCTCCATAGTTAAATTGAAAATATTTAAAATCAGGTTCTTCAATCAATTGCCACATTTTTTAATTCTTTTATTTTTAGAACAAGTTTCTTTTTACCAACGAGTGAATCTTCAAAAATTGTATATAAACAGTCAATCCGTGTCTTTCCCGGAACCATATTTAATATTTTGTCGGCGTGATAGAATGCGATCGCAGGAAATACAATTTTATCCTTACGGAGGGAAAATTTAAGATGCTCCTCACCAACTATGATCGGAACACCCACAACTTCCAGATTTTCACCTAAAAATACCGGCTGAGGATTTTCTGTACCGGTTGGTTCAAAGTATTTCAAAAAATATACGACATCTTCAGTTATATCTTTAAAATCAAGTTCCATATCATAATAATGTTTTTTCATAAATATATTTTCATCAAATTTTTGTGCATAATGATTTATCTTTTCGACAAAAGGTTCAAAGTTTTTTCTCAATAATTCAAGTCCTGCTGCCTGTTTATGCCCACCAAATTTCAATAATAATTCAGAACAAAAATTCAATGCCTCGGCAATATCAAACCCACTGACCGAACGCGCCGATCCTTTAGCAGTATCCTGCTTTAAGGTAAAGATAATTGCTGGTTTCGCATATTCTTCCACAATCCTTGAGGCAACAATCCCAACAACTCCTTCATGCCAGGTCTCTTTTCCTAAGGCGATAACGCGTCTTTCAAACAATTTGTTTTCTTCAATAATTTTTATTGCTTCTGTTAAAATTTCATCTTCTATTTGCTGACGTCTTTGATTGTCCGCTGAAAGTTTCTGGGCGAGATGCAGTGCATGAGAGTAATCTTCTGTTATTAAAAGTTCGATTGCCTCTTTTGCATCATGTAATCTACCACACGCATTGATCCGGGGACCAATAATGAACCCAAGATGATAGGCAGTTAATTCTCCACTTAGCCCCGCTACGTTTATTAATGCCTGAATGCCCGGTTTTTTTGTCTTAGCCATTTTCTTTAATCCCAATTTTACAAAATAACGATTTTCATTAATCAATGGAACAACATCAACAACACTACCTAAAGCAACAAGGTCAAGATCCGCAAATAGTTCCTCTTCATTTTTTCCCAACCTTCGATAAATTGCCTCCAGGAATTTAAATGCAACACCTACACCCGCAAGCTCTTTAAATGGGTAATTGCATTGGGGTAATTTGGGATTGAGCAAGGCGTATGCTTCAGGAAGTTCGGATTTGGGATTATGATGGTCGCAAACAATAACATCTATATTTTTAGATTTCGCATAAAGCAGTTCTTCAAATGCCGTAATACCGCAATCAACAGTAATAATTAGTGAACATTTTCTGTCTAATGCAAAATCGATTCCTGATTTTGAAACACCATAACCTTCGTATAATCGGTGCGGGATATAATACTCGACATTTAAGCCCAATTTTTTTAAATGTCGATAAAGAAGGGCAATACCCGTTATTCCATCTGTATCATAATCGCCATGTATTAAGATCTTTTCATTCTTCTTAATTGCATCACCTATTCTTGTCACAGCCTTTGTCATATCAAGGATTAAAAATGGGTCGTGCAGGTTGCTGATTGTTGGAGCAAAAAAAGACTCAATCTCTTCGGGTGTTTTGTAACCTCGGTTTTTTAAAATTTGAACTATCACTGCAGGAATTTTCTTGCCCCGAATGATTAAATCCTCTCCAATTTCTCCTTTATGTTTACTTATCCATTTTGACATAATCTTTCGACTTTAAATTAGCCTGGTGGGGGAACTTCCGTAACCTTCGGATATTTTTTATACAATTGACGATAAAATTCTGGATATTCTGTTTTGCTACATAAAAGCAAGGTGGTGATTGGTGATACCTTTTTTACTGCCCGGCTCATAGCATTAGCGAGCTGCCTTATATCCCATTGCGCAGTAGGATCTTCACGCAGACGCGTGAAGTGGTACAATTCTCTCAAATTTAAATTTAAAAGCACCCTTTTTCTGTGCGCATTGGTGAGAACATAAGAACTTGCGGCTGGAGAAATTTTGTTAATCTTCTGGTATAACTTCTCGGTTTGGTATATAACTTTTTTGAATTCATCCACCATTTTTACTTCAGCAATAGCGGGGGGAATGGTAATTCCTAATTCTGGGTCGTAATCTTGGTTTATCAAAGTCATTATGCGATGGCGTTTCAACTGTCCAAAACAACCCCCCGATACTACAGCCGAGAAGGTATAATTGGCGACTTCAAATTCCCGCAACACTGTATCATATAGTTCAAGATATTGACACGCAGTTTTGAATAATTCAATTTTTTCAGCGCGGCTCATCTTTTTTACCGCATTTAAGCAATCCGCAAAAGCACATTTTTTTACATGAAAGAGTAGCGCCGAAAGTATTTTTTCATCGCTATTGTTTGTGTAATCTTCGAGGATAACTTCGGAAGTATTATTGCTTTTTATTTTTATTCTTTTGCAATATTTTGCTAATTCAAGGTAAGTCTTTTGGTCATAATCATTGGCTTTATAGAAAAGGATAATTGATGGGGCAATATGCTTGACCTCATTGTATAAATATCTGCCCAATTCCTTTATTTCTTCAATCTGGTGACTGGCAAATCTACGGATCATCAGCTCTAAATTGCGCGCATTTATTGTTGCCCCAATCTGTGTCTGGGTAGCAAGAGAAAGGATATAGCGCGCGTCTTCTTTTGCGGAATTCTCAATAAATCTTAATGTCCTGAGGTCATTAGAAATTGGGCAATTTTTCGATTTAAAAGATTTTAGCTTTTCAAATAATTTTTTATAAAGGTTGTTCTGTAGTCTAATGATGTCGCAATATTCATTCAAAAGGTTGGTTTTTTTTATCTCTTCGGGAATTACAAAATCACCTTTTAATGTAACATAGCGCTGGGACTTTTCTGTATAAGAGCAGAGTCGGAATCTTTCAAATTCTTCTACTGCCCGACGCGATATACCGACTATATCAAAATTGAATACAGCATGTTCGGCAATGGAGTGATGGCTCATTTCGAAGATAATCCGTCTATTTGAAAGTCTTGCCTTTTCGATTTCACACAACGCTTCTTTTCTCAAGGTGCCGATTGATTTTGGACTTCGACTTATTCTCGCGTAGGCGGCTGAAATTGTTTCGGGTGTAAAGACATAATCACTTTTACGGGATTTTAATTTTTTAATTAACTCGGAGTCGATATTGTAGCCAGCGAGTTTTACCTTCATTACGACAATCGCTTTTTTATGTCTTCGGCAATAAATTTCAATGAAGGAAACATTCCAAGTGCAGTATCGCGATATACAGATAAATCTTTTCCTACCGGATCCGATACTTCATTGTATTTTGTTCTTCTTTTATACTCTTTTAACAAAAATGTTTTTATTGCGGCGTCGGGTGCAAGTTCCAGCACTGTTTCGTAGTGTTTAAATTCCATTACGAGTATCAAATCTGCTTCATCAACCAATTCTTTTGTTAAATACCTTGTTCTATGATTCGAGATATCCCCGCCAAATTCTTTTACTACAGTACGCGCATTTTCACTTGCTGGAAGTCCATCCACTGCGACAGTGCCGGCTGATATGACATCTACAGATCTTTCGTCTAACATGGTTTTTATAATTCCCTGAGCCATCGGACTGCGACAGGAATTACCCGAACAAACCAATAATAGATTAAATTTTAAGGATGGGTCAAGTTTTATCCTTCTCCCATAGATTTTTTCGATCTCAAGGATGGGCACGGCGCCTTTCCGTCTTATCACCGGAATTGGTGTGGTTAGATCAATTACCGTAGAGGGCCTTCTCCGCAGGGGTCCGGCATCTATTATCAATTCAACCTTAGAAAATCTTTCAGCGATTTCATCAGGGCTATGTAATTCGGGTTCACCCGAGATATTAGCGCTTGTGACCGCAATCGGTTTATTATAGTAATCAAGGAAGTTAATTATAAAATCAAAGTCAGGTATTCGTACTCCAATTTTTTCGTTTTTATCTCCAAGATTACAATCCGGCTTCTTTTTCAAGATAACGGTAATGGGTCCGGGGATAAAATAGTCAATTAATTTCTTTTTGGTGATAAATACATAATCTTGCAATAACCGTCTTGAAATGAAATAGGTAAATGGTTTGTTTTCTCTTTTCTTTAAATCTTGCAGTTTTTTTATTGCTTCGCTGTTTGTGCCATTTACCGCAAGTCCGTATACTGTATCAGTAGGAATGGCGACTACTCCGTTATTATTTAATATCGCGGCAATTTTTTCATAAATTTCTGTATCGCTAGAAATTTTTATTATCATACCTGCCCTTACCGTACCTTTCTTTTTCGTTTCATTTTTTTCATTCCACTACTTCCGATATCCTTCCGATAAAACATACCATTAAAATGAATCTTTTTAATTTCTTCGTACACCTTCTGTTTGGCGATTCTCAAATTATCGGCAGTACATACAAGATTCAATACCCTGCCACCTGCAGTGACAAGTTTGCCTTCTTCCGTTTTAGTACCGGCATGAAAAAGTATGGTGCCGGATTCGAAAGTATCTTTGAATTTTATTTCTTCACCGATCTTGTAGTCGTATGGATAACCTGCGGACACAATAACAACACATATAGCCCACAGATTTTTAGTTTTGATTTGCATTTCCTGGAGATTGTTTTCCACTACACCGAGGAAGAGATCAACTATATCATTTTCAACCAGGGGAATCATCGCCTGTGTTTCAGGATCTCCAAATCGACAATTAAATTCAAGCACCTTGGGCCCTGAGGCAGTTATGATTAAGCCGGCATAGAGAACACCCTTAAAGGGAAATCCATTCTCATGCATACAAAGAATTGTGGGTTGAATGATCAATTCCCTGATAAAATCATTTATGACCTTACTTGTTGGATATGGGGAATAAGCACCCATCCCTCCGGTGTTGGGTCCACGATTTCCATCGTAAAGTCTTTTGTGATCCTGCGCCGAGGGGAGATACAATGCCCTTAAACCATCAGTAAGAACAAAAATTGAACATTCCTGTCCGGTTAAAAATTCTTCGACGACAATCCTTTTGCCGGCTTCACCAAGTTTATGCTGGACAAAAATTTCGTCCACGATTCTTTCGTATTCATTCTTATTATTTACTATAAACACTCCTTTGCCTCCAGCAAGCCCTGCAGCCTTTATCACCACCGGAAAGGTGTTCGTCGTTTTTAGATATTTAAGTGCCTGTAATGCACTATCATATATTTGAAATTTAGGTGAAGGAATGCCATATTGTGCCATAAATTCACGGGCAAAAGATTTATCGGCCTCAATTTTGCTTGCGGCTTTCGTGGGGCCAAAGATCTTCAAACCATTCTTGTTAAATTCATCAACAATACCCAATGAGAGAGGTAGTTCTGGACCCACGACCGTTAGATCAATATTCTTTTCTTTGGCAAAACGGATCAGCCCATTTATATCCGTCGGAAGGATGTTTACGCAGGTAGCAATCTTTGCAATACCCGGGTTTCCCGGCGCTGCGTAAAGATTTTTTATCTTCTTTGATTTATTTATCTTCCAGGCGAGGGCATGTTCCCTGCCACCGCCACCAATGATTAAAATATTCATAAAACTCCTTTATTATTAAAAACAATAAAATGGGTAACGCAAAATTATATTAAAGATGACTTTTAACAAAATCAACAATTTTTTTAAATTTTGATGGCGATTCTTCGATAATACTCCCCAGGACAATAAAATCCGCACCCGCATCAAATAACTTCTTGGCATCGGTCTCCTTTTTTATACCACCTCCGACTATTAATGGAATGGATAGCTGTTTTTTTACTTCCTTTATGATTTTTGCCGGTACCGGTTCGTCGGCGCCACTACCTGCCTCAAGGTATATCGCCTTCATCCCGAGGTATTCGCCGGCAAGGGCGTGTGCAACAACAATTTCAGGCTTGTTTTTTGGTATGGGGCGGGTATTTGAGATAAATTCAACAGCAGTATAACTCCCTGAGGAGATTAAGATATAACCAACGGGAATTGTCTCGAGTCCAAATGATTTTATTAGAAACGCGGATTTAACATGCTCTCCAATCAGAAATTCAGGGTTGCGGCCGCTAAGAAGAGAAAGAAAGAATATACCATCTGCGTACCTCGAAATTTGATGCGAACCGCCAGGGAACAAGATTACTGGACAGCGTGCCTCTTTCTTTACACCCATTACAAAGCCATCAAAATCTACATTTTTCAATAGCGATGTTCCCACAAGGATGGCACTTATCCCACAGTTTGAAATAAAGCACGCTAATTTTGATAAATCCTTATTGGAAATACGATCCGGGTCAAACAGGGCAATTATTCCGGGTTTTTCACTGGTTAATTTCGTCCAAACCTCTTTCTTTGTCATTGGTAAAATTATAACCCAATTTTTAAAAAAATCAAGGTGTTTTTACCGCCGTCTTTCATCAAAATAAGATCTTACCCAAAATAAATTAAGATTCGCAGGCGAATAATAAGGGAATTGCAGGTTTGAATTAGTAGTCATTCTCTTTACTCCTGTGATTATATCTCTTACTATGGATTCGGTCAAGTTTCTTTTGTAATTGAATTATTCTTGCTAAAAGCTCAAAGTAAGAAAGATTTGCTTTACGCTCACGCAACTCTTGTTTCTTCTCTGCCGCAATCTTGGAACAATTCAAAGCCCGATTATATGGAGTATCAATATCATAAGCCTTAAAAACCTTACCACCAAATCGCATCTTTTTCTTCAACATCATCTTGGGGATGAAATAATTGTGCAATGTAGAAATTAATGGCATCAACTCTTTTAAAATTTCATATTCCGCATCCGTATCATAACGCCGATAACCAACATAGGCACGCACTAAGGTAAAATTGCGACTTTCTACCACTGGATTGTCATTCTTGTGATAGGGACGCGAACGCGTAACCCGAATCCCATATTTTAAAGCA
>CBFGJP010000005.1:0-53933 GCA_965649105.1 Caldifarciminota bacterium | reverse complement strand
CCAATTGATATTAAATTTAATCTTAATATCGGTCCATTAATTTTTATAAGCGGGTTTGAAATCTCATTCACTAAATTGTCAATTAATGTCCAGGCTAATTATCAGATGAATGAAAAATATCCTAAATATTTTGAGAGTAATGACGTGGGGCTGTTCATAGGATTAGGAAAAAAGATAAAAAAATTCCAATTTGAAATTTTTTATAATTATACACAGAATGACCAGTTTTATAATGAAGATGGCTTTTTATATTACAATGAAATAATGGAATATATTTATATCGGGCCAGAAAATCACAATAACCCCGGTGCCGTCCTAAACCATTCAGGAATAGGCTTAGGACTTTTTTATAATTTATTTGATTGATTAAACTTCTCTGATCTCTTTTTCTTTTTTCTTGAGTATCTCATCAACTTTTTTTATGTACTCATCGGTCATCTTTTGAATTGATTCCTGGGCTTTAAATGAATCGTCTTCAGAAATCTTTTTTTCTTTTTCTGTTTTTTTCAACTCATTATTCGCATCCCTTCTTATGTTTCTTATTGCCACCCGGCATTCTTCAGCAAGTTTTTGGGTAAGTTTCACGAGTTCTTCTCTTCTTTCTGCGGTCAATGGTGGTAATGATAATCGGATCACATTACCATCATTATTCGGTGTTAGACCAATATCAGCCTTGTATATCGCCTTCTCAATTGCTGAAAGTGCCTGTTTATCCCAAGGCTGGATCACAATCAACCTCGGTTCCGGAATGCTGATACTGGCGATTTGGTTCAATGGCAAAAGGCTATCATAATACTCAACCTTTACACCATCAAGGAGTGCGGGCGTTGCCCGACCGGTCCTGATCTTTGCAAATTCTTGATTCAAAAGATTTATTGACTTTTCCATCTTCTGGCGCGCATCGTTTTTGATTTTATCGATCATAAAAATCCTCCTGCAATTTTTCAATAAACTAAACTGCCCACTGCCTCTCCGCAGACAATCTTTTTGAGAGGATATTTCATAAGGTTATAAACATAGATAGGAATATTTGCGTCCTTGCAGATTCTAAAGGCTGTGATGTCCATAACATTTAGATTTTTTTCGATCGCCTCCTGGAATCTCAATTTACGATAAAACTTTGCATTCTTATTCCTTTGCGGGTCAGCTGAATATACTCCATCAACCTTTGTTCCTTTTATAAGTAATTCTGCCGATAGCTCTACTGCACGAAGTGCCGCGGCAGTGTCTGTAGTAAATAGCGGATTGCCGGTTCCACCCACCAGAATTATTACCCCGCCTTGATTATAAATCGTCGTGTCTTCTATTTTATGAAAACTTTCAACAAATCCCGTTACTTCGAAACTACTCCGTAAATAAACCTTGGCGATACTTTTTTTCAGTATTGAATAAAGTGCCATACCATTTATTACCGTAGCAACCATTCCACATAGATCCGCCTCAACCTGTCTTAACCAGGAAACTTCTTTACCCCTTACGATATTGCCACCACCAACGACAATCGCAATTCTGACACCAAGTTTGTAAACCGAAAGAATCTGTTCGGCTATATAATTTAATACTTTTGGCGTTAAAACTTCGTTATCCTGTCCGAGTATTTCTCCGGATATTTTTAAAAGAATTCTTTTGTATTTTATCTTGTCTTTACTCACCGAGGCGAAAACGGATAAACCTTCTGATGACAATATTTTCGCCAAACTTTGCAATCTGTTCTTTCAAATAGTCACCAACGGTTTTTTCTGGAATTTTTACAAAAGGTTGTTCTAAAAGACAGACCGAGTTATAAAATTTCTCCATCTTACCTTCAATAATCTTCTCTATTATTTCCGGCGGCTTTTTCACATCCTTCATCTGACTACGGTATATCTCTTTTTCCCTTTCAATTATATCGGGAGTTAGTTCTTCCCGGCTGACAACCAGGGGCTCACTTGCGGCGATCTGCAATGCAATATCATGGACAAATCTTCGAAAATCCTGGTTACGCGCAACAAAATCCGTCTCACAGTTTACTTCAACGAGAACCCCTAATCGGTCACCAGGGTGGATATATGCATCTATAATTCCTTCTTTTGTTATCCTGCCTACCTTTTTTGCCGCAAGGGCTACTCCTTTCTTTCTCAAAATATCAACTGCCTGTTCTATATCGCCGTTTGCCTGCATCAAGGCATCCTTACAATCAACAATACCTGCCCCGGTCCTTTCCCTTAACTCCCTGATTTTTTCCGTATCCATTTATGCCTCCTTTTCTTCGGTTTCAAAACCTTTTCTACCTTCAAGTACGGCATTGGAAATAATCTTTGCAACCAGTGAAATCGCCCGGAGTGAATCGTCGTTCCCGGGAATTGGATAATCTATATCCGTTGGGTCTGTATTCGTATCTACTATTGCAATTATCGGAATACCTACCTTCTTTGCCTCTTTCACCGCTGTCGCATCTTTAATGATATCCGCGATAAACACCAGGCCCGGGAGTCGGTCCATCTCTTTTATACCTTCAAAATATTTTGATAGTTTTGTAAATTCGCGTTCATAACGAACAAGTTCCTTTTTTGGCAACATTGACCATCGCCCATCTTCTTTCATTTGTTCTAATTCTCTCAATCTTTGAACCCTTGTATACAATGTGCTGAAATTGGTAAGTAATCCACCAAGCCAGCGCTCAGTGATATAAAATGCACCTGCCCTCAGTGCCTCTTCTTTTATTACATCCCGTGCCTGTTTCTTAGTTCCCACATACAATATCCCTTTTCCCTGCTCAGCAATACGGACCGTGGTCTCGTAAGATTTTTTAAGACTTTCAAGGGTCTGACGGAGATCAATAATGTGGACGCCATTCTTTTTCCCGAAAATATATTTAGCCATTTTGGGATTCCAACGCTTTGTTCTATGTCCAAAATGTATTCCGGTACTTATCAATTCCTGCATTGAAACTATTTCCAAAATACCTCCTTCTTTTTAACGTTTGGAGAACTGGAATCTTTTGCGCCTCTTTGCCAGCCCGTATTTCATCCGTTCTTTTTCCCGCGGATCCCTCTTCAATAATCCGGCACTTTTTAGCGTTGGCCTCAACTCGGGATTGAAATTAATAAGCGCCTTGGCAATCCCTAAGCTAACCGCACCTGCCTGACCGGAAACTCCACCACCAGAAACCTTTGCATAAATATCTACCGATCCCTTCACACCCGCGGTTATTAGCGGAAGATTTACAAGATCAACAAGATCCTGACGACAGAAATATTTAATTGGGTCTTTACCATTTATTTTTATAATCCCTTTGCCGGGAGATAATCTAATTTTTGCCACACTTCTCTTGCGTGATCCGGTGAAGATAGATTCCATTAATAAACCTCCTATATCTGAATTTCCTTTGGTGATTGTGCCTTATGAGGGTGCTCAGTACCAAGATAAATTTTCAATCTTTTAAGCCGTCGCGCTCGGAACTTATTCTTGGGCAGCATTCCACTGACTGCATGATAGAGCACCTTTTTTGGATTTTTTTCAAGCATAAGTTTTAGATTGAGCGCCTTCAAACCACCAAGATAAAAAGAATGTCGATAATAAATTTTATCTTCAATCTTATTGCCTGTGACTTTAAATTTATCGGCATTAAGCACAACCACATAATCCCCACAATCAACATGGGGTGAATACTGTGGCTTATCTTTACCAATGAGAATTCTGGCAATCCTGGTTGCCATTCTCCCGAGTATTTTACCCTGGGCATCAATTATATGCCAGTTGCGTTTGATCTCTTTCTTCTTTAAGACCTTTGTTTTCATAGCATAAATTATAACCATTTTATGAAAAAAGTCAATACCCTCACTGAGTTAACATAAATTTTATAACCATTTGTGTTTAGTCCCCTTATTGCTATCCAGTCTGCACTATTGACAATATTATATACATTATGTATAATATAAAATAATATAAAATAATATAAAAATAGGAGGACTCATGAAAGAAGAAAAAACTAACGAAACGCTCCTGGCAAGTATGGATGAAGCAGCGCAGAAGGCTAAAGAGGAATTTGACCAGATGCCGGAAGATGTAAAAAAGGTCATTTCTCAGTGGATGAGAAAATGGTATCTGAAAGCAGGTTATCGAAGACTCGGCAGGATTGCGGTTGCATATGCCAAGTCAATGGATAAAGGATAAATGGAGGCATTTGATGATATTTGACGATATGGTGGATTCTGAAAAAGGACCGTTTTGCAAGCCATTTGGACAACTATTCTATGATAACTTAGAAAAGATCCCTTCTTTTCAAATTGTTGAAGCCTACCTTTCTTTTCTTCTTGATGCCCAGGAGAAGATTCAAAAAGCGATCGCCATTCTTGAGGGTGCCTTAAAAAAAGGAACGGAACGATTGAAAGAGATTCAAAATCCTGATGAATTACAGTTTTACTTTGGCAAGATAACCTCAGCCCGTGGTGAAATCGAAAAAGAAATTGAGCGATTGTCGCACAATCGTCGGGATATTGAAAGGCTGATTGCTGATTATTCGGAAAAAGGAATATTCAATGTGCCCTTAAAAGAGTTTATGATTGCATTTGATGCTGATTATCCAATAAAAGTAGAGAAGAAACATATTGATAGTGATGAGTGTTATACCACTGAAATCAAGGCGTCAGACCTTATTGGTTGTGCAGGATTTGAGCATTTAAATCGGTTGATGACCGGCTATATCCTAAAAAAATTGCTCAAAAATAAATAATCATTGACTAATTAAAAATTTTGGATATAATATTTTATTATGAAAAAACTTATTTTTATTGGCTTGATTGTTATACTCTGCCCTTTATGGGCGAACTGGACAAGAATGAACACCCTGATGGTTGGCGATTATATAGATGACCCGGTGAACATTGGCATTTATCCCCAACACATAAATGTATTTCCCAATAATTTCTATGGAGATATTTTTTCAGCAAGTACAGATTTTAGTATAGTACTAACACCTATTGGAAAATATGGGGGGCTCGCATTCTGGCAGGATAAGAATTTCAACATTGGTTATGGTATTACGGTAAAAAAATTTGAAGTCGGCATTATGGGTTCACCGGTCAAAGATCATAATCGCTTTGGAATTGGTTTAGGGTATGCAACAATAGATATGCGCGTTGATTTCTCGGGAATTATTAATAACGAAACAAATGTAGACGAAAGTTATGATATCCATCTAAGATTGCTCAAGCGAAAGGCTGAATATATTCTGATTCCAAGGTATTCATTGAATATTCAATCTGCGCCCTATGATTATCAGAGTCATAATATTGGTCTGGCACTCCAGAGACTCATTCTGGATGAAGGATTTGCTATAGTGGGTTTCGAATATTTATTACGTGAAGGCAATATCACTTCTGACCGTGCCTACTTCTTTGCGGGTTTCGAACTCCCTTTGAACAAGACATTTTATCTCAGAATGGGTGCGCGTGAAGAATTTAATGAAGATTTTGTACCTCAAAAATGGACCGTAGAACCCGGAATTGGATTGCGCATTAGGGAATTTAATATTGATTTTCGTCTTAACCAAGAAAGGCTCTTTAACAAAGAAACGACTTTTTTCAAATCTTTTGGCCTTAATTTGAACTTTGGAAAATTTTGATTCTTAGGTTATAAGTTTTGGGACATCAGTTATTCCAAATACTGTGTCCCATACCCAATAACCATCTGTTAGGGGGTGTAGCTCAGCTGGGAGAGCAATGCGTTTGCAACGCATAGGTCGGCGGTTCGACTCCGCTCACCTCCATTGAGTAGGTATTAATAGGTTATAAGTTTTGCCCAAAGATTTAGATGTGAAAAATATATTTTCTAAATCTGAAGATTTGTTCTACATTGAATGGGCCATCTTTGCGTTACGAAAATGACCATAGTGCTATGGCAGGTAAAATAAATTTCTCAGATTTTCAAGAAAATAAAAATTTGATCATTAATCTTTTTGTTACAAGCAAATGCAATGCCCGGTGCCATGAGTGTATCAATCAAACGATTACAAATAATTCGGGATTGAACCCGGAAGAATTAGAAATCAATGTCGAACGCGATCTATCTATCATAAAGAAAATACTTAGAGAAAATAAAAATCTGCCTGCAACAATTTGTTTTTATGGTGGAGAACCGCTCCTCGAATCTTATCGTTTTGTACCAATAATTGAAAATTTGCAGAAGATTAAAGATAACAGGATAATTAAATTTATGATTTATACAAATGGAGAATTACTCACCCAATTTTTTCAAGACTATCCAGCGATTGCTAAAAATATCTGGATTTATGCAGTATCTATTGATGGAGATGAAGAACAGCATAACCGGGTAAGGATTGGGACCGATCTCAAACGCATCAGGGAAAATCTTGTATTTATGAAAGATATATATCGCGGGAATATATTGATGTGGTCAACCTTACGTGAGGAACAATCATTGAAGAATTGCTTTGATGAATTTATGAGTTTGTATAGAAAAGGACTTGTCCATCATTTTTTCTGGCACTGGCTTGAAACCCAGGATGATTTTAAAAATTTTTCTCAATATTACAAAAATTATATAAATGATTTAAAAATAATAATCGATGAATATATAAAGCACTTGAATGATGGATTATTCTTACCCATTGCCCATATCAATGAATTGATTTTGTATCTAATTACCGAAAAAAATCGGAATCACACTGCCTGTGGTGCAGAATTAAAAACAAATTACGACCTTGTAGGTGGGAAGATACTTGCCTGTGTTGACCTACCATTTGAGATTGGCAAAAAATTAAAACAAAATTCAGCCGAGCTTTTATCACTGAAAGATACCATCGGTTGCTATAATTGCCCGATCCACTTTTATTGTGGGGGCAGATGTCCGATACAGATTCTCTACGGCACAAAATTGAGAACAAAGCAATACTGTGATCTATTAAAGGCCCATGTCCAGGTAGTAAAAGAAAGGCTACCCGAAATAAAAAGAATTCTTATTGATAAAAATATTACTCTCCAGGAGATTTATAATCGTTCCGCATTTATCGTGCGTTATACAGATGTAACACCATAATTTAATTTACAATTGGTTTAAAAGCCTCAAGAAATTTTTATAAAATATTTTTTCAATCGGTTTTTCTTTATAACCAAGATCATACAGCACCCTGGCAATCTTCTTATATCCTTCAGGACATTTCAAAGCCGGATCAGTTATGCCATCAAAATCGCTCCCCAATCCAATGCAATCAACCCCGAAATTTTCAAAAAGATATTGTATGTGTTCAACGACAGTATGTGCCCCCAGGTGCTTCTTAGAAAAGTTTATGCCCACAACGCCCTTTTTCTTCACTATTGCCCTTATTGCCCGGTCATCAATATTTCGGACAAATGGATTTAATTTCCTGATGCAGGAATGTGAGGCAATGACTGGATTTTCACAGATTTCGCAAACTTCTATCACCGTTCGAGTTGAAGCATGCGAAAGATCGATTATTATGTCATAGTGTTTAAGCATTTTAATAAATTCCTTACCCTTTCGTGTCAATCCCTTCATTTCGTCATCAAATGCAGAATGGGCAAATCTATTTGAGTTATTCCAGGTGATGGTAAATACCCGCACACCGAGTTCATAGAATGTTTCAAATTGTGCAAAGTTTCTATCAAAAATATGGCCCCCCTCCACACCCAATATGATATTTGTCTTTTTATTATCAAATTTATTTAGTTCGTAAAGGATATTTATTTCTTTTTTGTTTTTCAGATAGTTCAAAGTGTTCAAAACAAGTTTCATTCCTGCATCAAACGGCTCTTTCTCTTTTGGATAAATAAAATGGGCAAATATTGCCCCAGAAAATATCCCGGGATTCAAATGGCTGGGCTTGAGGTGATTGAATTTTTTCTTTTTTATATTCAACGGTGTATCACAATGGAGGTCAAAAACAGGGATGTTCATTTGATTATCCTCATTGAATCAAAGACTGTTCCATCGAGTCTAATTGCCTTTAAGAACAATTCGTCTTTTTTAATCTTTACCAAACAAAAATGATGGGTCTTTTCTGAATATGCCGTCCATTCACTCTTCCCCACATTGTAAAGAGGAGCACCACCGCCGGCACTGACGATATAAATCACTCCATTTATTTCATTTGTTCTTTCATAAGAGTGGTCATGACCACAAAATACAATATCCACACCATATTCTTCAAATACAGGACACCAGGATTTACGCACATTCATATCGCTACCATGACTCCCTGAAGAATAAGGTGGCCTGTGCAAATTCACAAATATCCAGTCAATCGTTGTATCAGTAGAGACAAATTTCAATTCGTTGGTAAGCCATTTCTTTTGATAACCGTTTAATTCCATCTCAGTATTTAAACAGATAATACAAATATTGGAAAACCGTACCGAGTAAAAATCTTCTAATCCGGGCAGGGCAAAGAGGGTATCATACTGCCAGAACGGCTTTTCATGATTCCCGATCGTGGGTAAAAAATGTTTTTTTGAAATGATTTTGCACGCTATGTTAAAAAATGTCCTCCAATCATCAGAACTGTAACCCTCGGTAACAAAATCTCCCGAATGAATAATAAATTCAAAATCATATTGTGCAATTCTATCAATTACTGCCTGGTGGCTTATCGGATCAGACCGTGTATCACCAATAACAATAAAATAAAAGGAATCTGCAGACTGTGGAAAGGTCTTAAATTTTTTTATATCTCCATCCGGTAAGATTTTATAGTAATATTCTGTCCCGGGATTGAGATTATTGATAATTAGGTGATGAAAGTTTGTATTTTTATTTATCCTGATGGTATCTTTTAATAAAAGGTCTGTTCCAAAAGCCATTCTGCTCGGGACTGACAATTTTGTGTTCCAGTTAATCACAATTGAAGTTGATGGTGATGATGTTGGTGTTAGATAAGGTGGTGAATCAAAACCATAAAATTGCCTTTGCTCAAGGCTGACAATCTGACCATAAATTATTAATGGTATAAAGAGAACTTGCATCAATGCGCCTCCTTCCAATTTTTCCCGGTACCAATGTCAACCTCAATCGGTACTTCAAATTTATGGATATTTTCCATTACATCTCTTATTATTCCTTTTGCCTCTTCAACCCGTTCCTCTTCTATTTCAAACAAAAGTTCATCGTGGATCGATAATACAAGTCCACTTTCAAATTTTGCATCCGCGAGCCTTTTTTCAACCTCAATCATTGCAATTTTAATTAAATCCGCAGCGGTCCCTTGTATTGGTGTATTTATCGCCAGTCTCTTTGCGGATTCTTTGATATTAAAATTTTCTGAATGTATTTCAGGGACTGGCCTTTTTCTGCCAAATATCGTCTCGGTATAACCTTTTTCTTCAACACTCTTTATTGCCGTTCTTCTCCACTCTTCAACACCAGGATATAATGTGTAATACGACTGAATAAATTGGTTTGCTTCCTCACGGGATATACCTAATTCCTGGGCAAGTCCATAATCACTCATTCCATAAATCAACCCATAATTTACCACTTTTGCTATCCGTCTCTGATGTTCATTTACCTTCTCTTCAGGAATATTAAATATTAATGATGCGGTATGGTTATGGATATCACGACCAGATTTAAATGCATCAATGAGATTTTTGTCTTTGCTTATATGAGCAAGAATCCGCAGCTCAATCTGGGAATAATCAGCAGAAATTAGTAAAAAGCCATTCCGAGCAATAAATCCTTTTCTCAACTCATTTCCCCAGTAACTTCTGATTGGGATATTCTGGAGGTTCGGATTACTTGACGAAAGCCTGCCGGTAGCAGTTCCGGCTTGATTGAAAGTAGTATGTATTCTGTTATTTCTTGCCAGTTCAATAAGTGGATCAATGTATGTGCTGGAAACCTTTGCGAGTTCACGATATTCAAGGATTTTCCGGGGTAATTCGTGTTTCAAACTCAATTGCTGAAGCACTTCAAAGTCAGTAGAATAATGTGATTTTCCTTTTTTCACCGGGGGTAATTTCAGTCTGCCAAATAAAATTTCCGCCAATTGCTTGGGCGAATTGATATTAAAGACACACCCCGCGCTCTTGTAGCACTCATCCGCAATTAGTCCAATATCCTTTTCAAGTCGTTTTTTTAACTCCTTTAAAAAATTGACATCAATACCAATCCCTCTCATTTCCATCTTTACCAGCACATTTATTAATGGTTCTTCAATCTCCTTATAGAGTATGAATTCATCCAGTTCTTCAAGTCTTTTCTTTAAAATTGGATAGAGTTTCAAAGAGAGATTAGATATGGCTTCAGGCGATGATTCAACATAACTATGGAGATATTTTAGACAGATATCTTCAAATCGGTCGTTCTTTATATTCGGCTCTATAAGCCAGGATATAATCTTAACATCAAAGAGAGGTGGATTTAATACCATTGATTTACACATCTCTTTTAAATCAAATCCAATCTTTGTTATCCCTGTATCAGATATAATCTTTTCTCCATCCTTCAATGTCGTAATATAAATTTCACCTTCATTAAAACTCAAAAAAACTTTATCTTCATAAAATGCAATGCCGACATCCTTTTTTATTGCAGTATCAGATATGCCGGTTTTTTTATTAAAATTCTTTGCATCAAACCTCGGTGCAAATTCCTTTATTAAAGAATGAAATTCAAGTTCAGAAAGGACTTTTAAAAGATTTTCCGTGTCGGAATTTTTAATTACCAGATCTTCCGGTTTTATTTCAATAGGTGCATTCATCTCAAGCTCTACAAGCTTTTTTGAAAGGATGAGCACATCACGATGCTCTTTTAATTTTGACTCCTTTTCCATTGCCGATTCAAGGTTCGGATATTTTTTTAAAATCTCAAGCGCCCGGTGGGAACCAATTCCCGGAACACCCGGAATGTTATCAATTGAATCACCACAAAGTGCAAGGTATTCGCCAATCCGTGCGGGTTCCACACCAAATTTTTCTTTTACCTTTTCTGTATCATATACAATATCACTAAAAACATCATATATAAATATTTTGTCCGAGATGAGTTGCATAAGGTCTTTGTCCGAACTGACAATATAGACTTCGCCATAACCCTTCAATTTATTAGTCAGAGTTGCAAGGACATCATCCGCTTCATAACCGCGTACCTCAAAACTTTTAATACCAAGATAATGACTTATTTCCTTTACTTTTTCAATCTGAAATGGAATATCGCGCGGTGCAGGTGGACGGGTTGCCTTATATTCTTTAAAGATCTGATCTCTGAAGGTCTCGCCCGGGGCATCAAAAGCCAAAACCATATAATCACTTGAAAATTTTGTCTTTATCTTTTTCAATGAATTAAGAAAACCAAAAATGCCAGAAGTATTCTGCCCTTTTGAATTTTTGAGTGGATTTTTGATGAAAGCAAAATAGGCACGGAAAATCAAAGAGTGGGCATCAAGGAGTAAAAATCTTTTCACTGGATATTATACATATCGTCCAGTAGAATGCAAGCCTTATTTTATAAGTATCAATATTCTTTTTCTTTACAAATATTGTCGATTAAACATGTTCCGGTATTATCCTTTCCACCTCCTTTTTGTTACAAACGGTTCTTTATAAAATACAAATTCCGTATCCGATTCTTCAAATCCTCTATCAAGCCCTTTCTTCATGACCGTAGTAAATAAAATCATAAGATGTTCTTTTATTTGCTTTTAAAACTCTTCATACCGAAACCACTGCTCTTATTAATCTTTTAAGAAAAAAAATTGAAGCGGTTCCAAAGGGTGTAAATCTGCGCGTCGCAATTGGAAGTCTTTATCAAAAAAAATGGACTCCTTTATGAAGCGCTTGATGAATATAAAATTGCCATAGGAATAAACCCCAATAATTTCGATGCCCATAGCAAATCTGCATTGATTTATCTCAAACTAAATGACCTGCACAATGATGAATTTGCATTCCGTTCGGCATTACATATCAAACCCGATAATGAACAGATTATCAAAGAGATTGTCCAGTATTTTACAGAGCAGAATGATATGGAAGGACTCGCCAAGTATTATCAAAAATTGGAAGAGATGAAAATAACAGATACAAAATTAGGCATGGCGATTGGAAAGTATTATTATGAAAATGGCAATTATGATAAGGCGATGGAAATGCTAAATAAGTTATTAACCAAAGAGGGAATTACTGACGAAATGTGCAACACGCTATTAACTTATTTGACATTTACCAGGTTTGACAAAAGTAATCTTACGGAAGCAGAAAATTTTGTATTAAGGATACCAGAACCATTTGATAGAATAGATGAACAACCGTGCAAAAAACTGGCATTGATTCTTTCAAAAATCGGTGCAAATAAAATAAATATTAACCGAAAGAAAGATGCAATAATTTTTTTTGAAAAGGCGTTTGAATGTGACCCGGACAATAAACAATATCAGGAAATCCCGAAAAAAAACGAGATTTTAACTGCTCGAATAAATTTTATTAGAAAGGCACTATTTATCGCTGGCAGTGCCGTTGCGGTTTGGTAGTAATATTATTATGGCATTTAACACATAATAGAATTATAATAAGTGTGGAGCCGCCGACCGATCTAACGATTTTAATTGATGGTAAGCAAATGGCAATGGTAAAGAAAAAAATGGGTAGATTAAAATAAAATACTTCCACCAGCCACAAGAAGAAATAACTTATAAAGGCGAAATAAATGGTGTGATATTAAATAACGATTATCTTACTGACGGCAATGTAAATTGTAGGGAGCGCAATGTGTTTTACTGGACCACAACAAAAAAGAAAATCATTCTGAAAGGGAAAATTTCTGACAACTGGGAGCGTATTGAAGTAAAACATTATGCTTAAGGTCTGGGCGAAAAAGATTGGTGGGCTGTAAGGAAAAGATAGCTTATAATTTAGAAATATTATGAATATCTCATCACTTCCTTTAAAATTTTTTCAGTCTCTTTTGCCTCTTTCTCATCTATCGGGTTTATGGCAAAACCCGCATGTATCATTACATAATCTCCAACTTTTACTTCAGGTGTAAGAACGATTGATATTTCCTTTCGTACACCCATAATTTCAACAATTGCCATTTCACCATTAATTTCTTCTATTCTTCCCACTACGGCTAAACACATATCTCCTCACTTCCCATTACCCACTGCTAACTTATTAAATTGCCGCATATCACCTGCCCATAGGAAATGCAACCATCATTTGTTGGCAGTTTATGGTGTGTAAAAACCTTAAAATAGTTATCTTCAAATCGCCTGATCACTAAATTCAACAAATATCTATTCTGAAAGACTCCGCCCGATAAAATAACTCTATTCACGCCATAAATTCTACGCAGTTTCCTTACAATGTCAAGTGAAAATTGGACAATCGTATTGTGGAATTTTGCCGAAATGATTTGCCGGTCGATGCCTCTATTTATATCATTTAATATTCCCTCAATTATTGGACGAACACCGATCACAAATTCCTTTCCATCTTTCCACCAATTTTCTGTATTATTATGCATATTTGAAATTTCATAAGGATAGTATTCTCTTAAACCCTTTTTGGCAACATACTCCAAATTTATCGCTGCCTCCGCTTCATAAGTGATTTCTTGAGTTATACCCAGCATTGCTGAAACACAGTCAAAAAGTCTTCCCATACTTGAGGTATAAGCAAGATTGTAGTTCTGGTCAATCATTTTAATTATTATATCAATTTCTTTAGCATAAGCGTTAAAAGATAAATCTTTTATAAAATCCTTACGGATTAACTCCGTACCAAGTAGTTTATAAAGGTATGCAACTGCAATACGATAAGGTTTTTTAATACTCTCCTCACCACCAGGTAAAGGAAGGTATTCTAAGTGGGCAACCCTTTTTTGATTTTTAAAATCACCAACGAAGAATTCACTACCCCATATCTTTCCATCAAATCCGTATCCAGTTCCATCAAACGCAATTCCGATTGCCGGTCCAGATATTTTATTCTCGCCAAAACAGGAAACGATATGGGCAATGTGATGTTGGATACCAATTTTCTTCAGTCCTTTTTTCTTTGCTATTTCAGCGGCAATCTTGGTAGATAGATAATCCGGGTGTAAATCGTGCACAACCAATTCCGGCTCAATTTTGAACCATCTTTTATAACTTCCAACCATTTCATAAAAAAAATTCAGGGTCTCAGCGTTATCAAGATCACCGATATGGGGTGAAACATAGGCACTCTTTTTATCCGCAAGGGTAAAGGTATTTTTTAAATAAGGCCCGGTTGCAAGCGTCGGTTTTACAGAAAATGGCAATTCAATCGGCACCGGAACATAACCCCTTGAGCGACGGATGATTGAAAATCCGTGGTTCTTGAGATAAAATCCTACTGAGTCATCACATCTGTTTAAAATTTTTCGATTGTGGGTAAGATAGAAAGAAACTATTTTTCCAAGTTTTGTCTTTATCTCTATATCATTCTTTGCAAGCGGTTCGTCGGCAATATTGGCACTTGTCATAACAAGGAACGGAATTTTCTCCAGAAGAAGATAATGAACCGGTGCGTATGGCAACATCACTCCCAGATAAGGATTCTTCGGTGCAACCTCTTCACATATCATACTTTTCTTCTTTTCAAGGAGCATTATAGGTGCGACAGGCGATTTTATTATCTTTTTTTCTGTAGAAGTTATTTTTACTATTTTCTCTATGTCTTTTTCATTAGCCATTATTGCAAATGGTTTTGTCGGACGTTCTTTTAAAATCCTTAATTTATTTACTGTATCACAATTGGTTGCATCACAGGCAATATGGAATCCACCGATCCCTTTTATCGCAATAATCTCACCCTTTTTTAATAGATTTATCGCTTCACTGATGGGAACTTTCGTGTTAATTTTTTCCCCAGCAATTGAGTATAATGAAAACTCAGGGCCACAGACAAAGCAACAATCGGGTTGGGCATGGAATCTGCGGTCATTTATATCTTCAAATTCCTTTTCACACTCCGAACACATTCTAAACTCTCTCATTGAAGTCTGTGCCCGATCATAAGGGGTATTATAGATTATTGAGTATCTTGGGCCACAATTTGTACAATTTATAAAAGGAAATTTATATCTACGGTCTTCAGGATTAAAGAATTCTTTCAAACAATCTTTACAGGTTGCAATATCCGGTGATATCTGAGTAAATCCTTCAGCGCGTTTGCTTTGTTTTATGACAAACCTCTTTTCCCTTCTTGCGGGAATCTGTCTGATCGTAATTAACTCAATTATTGAGGCAACCGGTTTTTCTAAGGAGAGGCGTTTTAAAAATTCTTTTATCCTTTTGGTATTTCCTTCAATCTCTATCTCTACGCCATAGGATGTATTGCGGACAAATCCGGTGAGGTTTAACCTATTTGCCAGACGGTAAACGAAAGGTCTGAATCCCACCCCTTGAACGATTCCTTTGACTTGAACAAGGCTTCTTGTCATTAATAAATCGCTCTATTATTTTTTTCTGGACAGTTCTTTTTCTATAAAATGGACGAGTTTGTCAAAACCCTTTCCCTTTCTGGCTGAAACTTCATATATTAGTGCCTTGGGATTTTTATCTATTATATTTTTCCTTGCCTTTTTTATCTTAAAATCCAAATGGGGAAGAAGGTCAATTTTATTAATGATAACGACCTTTGCTAAATGAAATAACAATGGGTATTTAATCGGTTTATCATCACCTTCAGGGGTGGAAAGAATCGCAACCTTATAATCTTCGCCAATTTCAAACTCAGCAGGACAGACGAGGTTACCGACATTTTCAACAAGTATCAAATCATAAGATTTTTCAATCTTTGGCAACGCCTGGGCAATCATAAATGCATCAAGATGGCATTCAGTCTGGGTATTTATCTGGATTGTATCTATCTTTAATTTACTCAACCTTTCACTATCAATTGAACCTTTTATGTCTCCTTCTATTACAAGTATTTTGTATCTGGGTTTTAGTCGTTTTACAATATTCTCTATAACCGATGTCTTTCCAGAGCCAGGTGAACCAATGATATTTAACACCAGCGAATTTGATTTATCAAAAAATTTTCTATTCTCTTTTGCCCTTTCTTGATTTGATACCAAAACAGGTTTGAAAATATTTATCTTCATACTCCTCCTTTCTTATTCACCTTCTATGGATTCAACATAAAATTCCCTGCCGGATAATATCTCAATATCTGTCTTACCGCATTGTGGACAGAGAAATAAAGGCTCTGTTATCTCATTTTCAAAATTACAATCAAGGCATTTGACACGAATCGGGATCTCAAAAAATTCAATCTTCGCATATTCACACCGCGTGCCATTTTTTAAATAGTCAAAATAAAAGTTTATTGCATCCGGTGAAAATCCGGTAAATTTTCCGAGCCGAACTTTTATTAATCTTACTGACTTTATTTTATGTTTCACCGCTTCTTGATTACAGAGGTCAACGAGCGACTTGGTTACGCTATACTCATGCATAATATAAAGAAGTGTTATTTTGAATTCTCTTGTCTGCTATTTAACAACTGCAAATTTGCAAACCTTTTTATCGTTATTGGTAATAATTAGTGCAAAGTATAAGCCACTTGAAATATTATTGGGAATACGCCAGATAACTTCGCCCAAAGAATTTGGTCTCAAACCTTCAATCAATTTCCTCCCCGAAATTGAAAATACGGTGACTGAAGCATCGCTGGGAATATTTTTAATTCGAATGACATCGCCTCTTATTACTGGATTAGGATAGATTATCACACTATCTAATGCGGTGGTGTCGTTTTTAACGATTTCAAGTTTTAACAATCCATTCTCACTACCCAGCCAGAAACAAAAACGAAAAGGATCATAGCAGAATCCCTGAACCTGTATAATCTCATTGCTTACGGGCATAAATTCGACATTAACGCCCAATTCGTTAAATAAAAAGCCTTTTAATATTTTGTAATTTATATCATAGGTGTAAATGCCGTTGTCAGCCATTATCCATACCCGGCCTTGCTCATCAGAAAGAACATCATAAATCACTCCGCTATTAAAATTTTCTATGTGCTCAAAGCGATTGTTTTGAAGCACTGAGACACCAATTTCATTGGCAATATAAACATTGTTTTTTTCATCTACCGTTATACCTGAACAGAATTGGGAAAGCAATCCATCGGTCTTTCCATACTTTAAATTAATATCATCCGCGCGGTCAAAGAGCGTTCCCTTAGTATCAATCATCAAAACCCCACCCGCGGCATCAAAGACCGTGCTATAGACGCGCAAACTTGAATCAATCGCAAGCTCAACTTCAAATCCTGGAGTTCGATCACCAAGGAGATATGCTTTTGTCAATGCCGAATCATAAACCCATATTTTATCTGATGGACCGGCAAGTGAGAGATACATATTATTCTTCAAGTCGAATTTCAAATCCCATATCGCTACGGTGCTATCAATACCGCGAAATTTTTGTCTCAAATAATACCAAGTGTTGTTTTCGGGATTGAAGGAAATTGCGATTAAAGAATCGGTATAGTGCAGAGCAAACCAGATTTTTTTATCCGGTGCCACAACACAACGGTGGATGAATTTTGTGGGAACAAGGGTATTTTCGCATAAATCTTGCCATCTATTATCATTCTTCAACCAGCTCACCCCGCGTGCATCAACATTTCTTGTTCCATGGGCAATAAAGACGCCGGACTCACTCGCGGCAATACTACAAATGTGATTTGATGCAATGCAATTGTCCTTTTTTAATTCCCATTGTTGATTTACAAAATTATAAATTCCTATCCCTTCCCCGAAATAATCAGATTTAACAGAATTACCAGTGGCGCAGAACCATTGCCCGTTATTGGTCTCAATATCATTAACCTCAACCAAAGGTGGAATGCCGCCATTCAAAAAACTTAAATTCCCTTGAAAGAATATGCCAATTTGACGAAGGGAATCAAGGGCAAGCAGAAGTGAGTCGCCGGCATCTTCTATATCAATAATTTTATATCCGGTTATTAATGTATCAAAATAGGTGCCGGTAAACCTGTTTAACCCCGCATCAGTTCCGACATAGAGGACTGAATCAATAATTTTTATCTTTCTAATGTAGTTTTTAAGAAGCCCATTTTCCACACCATAAATATTGTAACTTTGAAAATCGTTGGTGAATCTTGTTATCTTTTCATCAGTACCAATCCAGAAAAAGGTATCAACTTCAATCGTCAAAACATTATTGGAAGATAATCCTTGAAAATCATAGATCTTTAAAACTTTATCATCCTGAAAATTCTCTAATGTGCCTTTTGTATCTATCACCAACAAGCCGTTTTGGGTTCCCACTAAAATTGTATCTTTTAAACAATAGATTGTATTCACCCTTGTGCAGGGTAAACATTCCATCGGATAAATCCGAATAATATTGAATGATTTATCAATCTGAATAAGACCGTTGTCTGAACCTGCCCAGATATTGTCCGAACTATCAATTGCAATGTATTTCTGGCGATTAGTTGTTAACCTATCGGTATTTGTTAAAACCATAAAGCTATTATATAAGGAATTATAGGCAACAACTCCACCATTTGTTGCTCCATAAACGATTGAGTCTTTGACGGCGATACTATAGAAATAGTTATGATTGGTATAGAAAATTGGCTTTAATGAAAGGGTAAAAATAAATAATGTTATTATCGTCATTTACTGAGCCATTTTTTGTTAAATATTGACATGAGGCGTAACTTCCAGACAAGCCAGAATGCCTCCCAGATTATTCTCTTTGACATCTTTGATGTTCCTGCCCTGCGTTCCACAAATATTATCGGAATTTCTTTTATGGGTAAACGCGCGCAAAAAACACCATAGACGCTCTGGATCTGGAAACCATACCCATCGACTTTAAATTTTTTCCAATTTACACTCTCAAGTGCACGGCGGGAATAACATTTAAATCCACTGGTAAGATCCCGTACAGGAACACCAGTGACAATCCGCGCAAATATACAGGCAAAAAAAGACAATAATAACCTCTTCATTGGCCAGTTGACAACGCTCACACCATTTATATATCTGGATCCAATGATTAAATCATATTTATCTAAAAGTTCGATGAACCTTGGTAAATCATTGGGGTCATGCGAAAAATCAGCATCCATTTCAAAAACAAAATCATAATTATTTTCAATCGCATATCCAAACCCAGTAACATAGGCTGTACCAAGTCCCATCTTCCGTGGTCTTTTAATGATATGTATTCTATTATTTTTCTTCATCAGATTTTCAACAATTTCTGAGGTATTATCCGAAGAATTATCATCAATTACAAGAATTTCAAGTTGTTCAGACTTAGAAAGGACAGCATTTATTATCTTCTCAATATTCACGGCTTCGTTATAAGTCGGGATTATAACCAATCCTCGTTTCATTATTTTCATTATACCTAAAATCCTTTATTTGTCAATCAGATTATATGGTAAATAATTGTTGACTTTAGGCATAAATTTTATATAATCTAATTATGTTGATGCCCCAGTAGCTCAGCAGGATAGAGCAGCGCTTTCCTAAACCGCTTTCAGCCTTTTCCAAAACCCTTGAAATTCCATCAGAAATCGCACAAATGCAGTAAATTTCGGCATTTGCACAATTCTGTCCATTTTGGGGAATTCTGTCTATTGCCATACATCCTGGCAGAAAAATGGCACAAATCTGGCACAAGAGGGTTGGTGGTTTTTGCTAACTACCAGCCCTCTTTATATTTTAGAGTAAACTTTTTAAGTAAAAAAGAAGAAAAATGAAGATATCGGAGACGAAATTGGTAAAACCCGTTCCGCATAAGCAAGATGCCACTAATACCTGTGCAAGATGTAGTTTGGATTATAAAGATGAGGATGTAGCAATTATTGATGAAGAGGGAGCAGTCTGTCTTAATTGTTTGACTAAAAAAGAAAAACGGAGATTTTCTTGTAAACAAAACTGCGAGGCTTGGTTTTAGATAATCCTAACGGGTTATTCATGGGTGTATCCTCCTTTCAAGCTCAAAAAATGAGCTCTTTTATTGATAACTCTTAGTATATTACAAAATCGCAGGTTTATATCGACTTATTCTTAAAATTGAGTAAATTTAAGTATGAGAAGCGCGGTGGGATTGGATTTAGGCTGGCAGTGGATAAAAGCAATTGAGATTACTGAAGGATTAAAGATTGCGAAAATTGGTAGGATAGAGATCCCCAGGCAAGATAAATTTGAAGAAAAATATTATAATGAATTATACCTCACCAAACTAAACACGCTGTTTAAAGATTTGAATCTTTGTAAGGACAATGTAATAATCAACATTCGAGGTTCTTTCATTCTTGCCCGTACCTATCTGCCGCCTTCCTCAGATAAAGAGGCATTTGAGAGATGGTTAGTGGAAAATATTGAAGAGATGGTTCCAGGGACACCAATTGAGGATGTTGTTTTTTCCCACAAAATTCTGCCATCTGGACGGGCACTCATTGCCTTTGCCCGGCGTAAAGAAATAGAACGGCAACTTACGATGCTCAAATCCTGCAATATCATTCCAGTTTCTATTGATGCCTCCTGCCTTGCCTTATACGATGCTTTTTCTTCACATCCCTGGATAAAAGGGAAAAAGAACTTTGCAATAATGGACATCGGTGGTTTCAGCACCGATTTTTTGGTAATTAAAGATAGCGAGCCCTTTGCAGCGAATGAAATTAACTTTGGCGGCAAAGATTTGACCAAAGGTAAACAACGTTATAAAGAATTTGCCTTTAATTTGGGCAAAGAATTGGAAAGGGTGTCTATCTATTATCAAAAAAAAGAGAATTTGAAGATTAATATATAATATAATCCTGGTTGGCGACTATGCATTCATCCCTGGTTTGAGAAAGCATTTAAAAATTCAACTTGAATCTAACATTAAAATCGATGACCCCTTTTCCTTACATAAGATTTTACTGCCTAAAGGACATAATAAAAAAGAAAACCCCACTTATGCCCAGGCATTGGGCCTTGCCTTAAAAGGTCTTTCCAAGAAAGACGAAGAGATTGATTTAACACCGTATGAGGTGAAAGAACTGCACAGGATTTCGCTTTCTGCACAAAAATTAGAAAGATTAGCAAAAATTAGTGTAATTTTCATTGGTTTAATTTCCCTTGCTTTAATTTTTATATTATTTTTTATGTTGAAAAATAATAATACACTTAGCTGTGAAATTGTTGGACTGGAGAAAAAGAGAGCAGAGCTTGCCAAGGTTATCAATACACAAAATCTGTTGGCAGGCAGGATAACCAAATTGAAAGAATGGAGTAGCAAAAGTATTCACTGGTCAGAAATTCTTTATAATCTTGGCATAACCGTGCCGCAGGGTATTTACTTTAAAGAAATCTCAACCGATTTACGCCTTGTTTCTCCAGGCACAACTGCAGAGAGAGAAACGAGAGTTGTAATTGAGGGTAATGCCACAAGTCAAAATAATGTTCTGGAATTCATTAAACGGAGAGCCCTTCACCAGTAACACCCCTGTCACAACCGAGGGCGAATATTTCCTCTATGTCTATGCGGTTGACCTTGCAGGAAATGATAAAGACACTTCAATCTACTTTGTGATTGATAAGACCGCACCTCAACCGCCGATTATGGTCTCGCCACCAGAGTCATCAACCGTCCCAACATCACCAATTACATTGGAAGGTCTTGCCGAGCCACTCTGTCTTGTAATACTCAATCTCGGTAGCACATTATACGAAACTACTGCCAATAATCTCGGTCAATTTGTGATTGAAAATGTCTACCTTAACTCGGGCTGGAACCTCTTAAGATTTACTGCAAAAGACAGGGCAAACAATGTCTCTGATACCTCTTATTATCACCTAAATCTTGGTGTGGGAATCCAACTTGAGGCATCAATATATATCCCTCAAAAATATGCCAGAGTTTTGTGTTTTGCCAAAGAGGATTCTAATTTCGTTAAATCGGTTCTTGATTCAATGGATGTCTGGTATAAACTCGTCAATAATCGCTGGGATTTTGAAGAAGAGTTTCATTCAGGAAAATACAATCTCTATCTCATTGCCGGTGAAAATTGTGAACTCCATCCTCATATCCAGGATGAAATCATTGAAATGGTAAACCTGGGCGATGGTCTTGTTGTGACAACCAGGGGCACCCAGCATATGCATAATTTTGAAGAGGTCTTCAGTGTCAAGTTCAAAGGGCATCTGCCTGCAGAAAAAATAAAATATGTTGCATTTCTTGAGAGCCAAATCTCCCATCCTGATACATTATCAATCTCGGCGAAGGTCGTAAAATTTGAGCTCATAAATTCAACCCTTGCCGGCAAATTCAATACCTGACACCCAGCCGTGGTTGTGAACGAATACGGTGCTGGCAAGGCAGTCTTCTTTGGCTTTGATATGACCGACATCACTCCCTCGCCCTTGATGGGAGAATCTTCTACTCCAATTTCCTCGCCCTTGATGGGAGAATCTTCTACTCCAATTTCCTCGCCCTTGATGGGAGAGGGGAAGTGCGAGGGTGATATAAAACAATACCTCATCAACGCCGTCTCTTATGCAACGCCGGAAACGACTCTTGTCCATCCCGGTGCCACCATTCCGGTTGAAATCGCAATTAAAAATTTAAGCCCTGAGCAACGTCTTAATACGGTAGAAATCATACCTGGAGATTTTACAATCGTTGCGGCTCTGGACAGCGGTATTGTCTCCGGCCCAACCATCACCTGGAACTTCTTGCTTCAACAGGATTCCTCAGCCTATCTCAATAGTATCATCCAACTACCCAATGAATCCTTCACCGATACAATCTTGGCCGAAATCTCCTATCTTTCTCTATGAAAATGTCCGAGAGAAAAAAATACTATGATGCAAAGGTAAAAATTGCGATTGAAGATGGCAAGTAGGAGGTAAAAAATGAACTTGCTTCTCTTTTTATTAGTCGTAAATCCTGTTAATCAAACAGTGATCTTCAAACCCGCGGTAATGCGTGAACCGATTATGGCTGAAAGTCTAAATATAATATTAAAAGAAATAAAAACAGAAATTGAAATCATCAAAACAGACTTACGGTCCCGTCAGAACATTGATTTTGAATTGTATCATCTTAATAAGAAACAGAAATTATTGTGGTTCTACTATCAGGAACTGCAAAAAAAATTCAAGCGTGACCGAGAATTTTTAATCAAAAAAGGTGTTGGTCAAAAATTTCTTAGTCGTGTTGACTCGGTAGAAGATGGCATCGCCCAGAAGATGAATCAACTGAAGAGCGCACTTGATGACCACAAGTTTGATGATGCACTCACCCTCCTGCAAGAGGCAATGCCAACACCACAACCAGTCGATTCCAATCCGCTTTATCGACGTCCTGAAACGCGAGAACCGATTGCACCAACTCCTCAGGGTAAGAGTCTCAGGGTCGGTGGCGAGCCAATTCCTGAAGATACAATGGAAACAATAGATATTCAAATTACGCCTTTGATAAAAACCCTGGCTCAGGACTTAAACTACGACCCAAGAAAAATTTATGAATATGTCAAAAACAATATTGCCTACCATCCTTATTTCGGCTCAATGAAAGGTTCGCTCGGTACACTCTATGAAAAATCTGGCAATGATTGTGACCAGGCGTCCCTCTTAATGGCTTTACTTCGTGCCTCAGAGATTCCTAGTCGCTATCAGAGAGGGCTAATCTATCTTTCGGTTGAGGATGCCTTAAAACTCTTTGGTGTCCTTGAACCAAAACGAATTCAGGAAGTCCTTATTATGACCGGTGTTCCCCACCAAGTTTATACAAGTGGTGGTAATATCATTGGATTTGACATCGAATTCTTCTGGGTCAGTGCTTATTTACCCATAAAGCATTATATGGGGATACCGACCGGTGACACAACAGGCTGCGCCTGGGTTCCAATGTTTCCCGCATTAAAATTTGTTAATTGTATACCGGGCATAAATGTTCCTCAGGCAATGGCTTTTGATTGTGATGAATTTCTAAAGGAATGCATAACCGAACTTGAGGAAAAAACACCACTTGCAACTTATCGAGATGCGCTTATAGAATATTTACAAGCCCATTATCCCCAAAAGACTTACGAAGATGCCCTCCTTAGGATAGAACCTCTGAATCAATACTTTCCGACACTCCCCCTCACCTCTCCAATCACAATAAAGTACTTTATCAACGAATATTCAATTTTACCAAAAGAATTACGTCATCGGCTTGGTATTGGTTTCGCTCATGTGCCGAATTATTTTTATTTTGCAGTTGATACCCTTCCCTTACCCGTATTTTTCGGCAGGAAATTAACGCTTACCTGGGAACCTACACCTGAATCCCAGCAAATCATCAATTATTATGGTGGCCTCTATCAAACCCCTGCTTATCTAATTGAATTAAAACCAACATTATGGATCGGTGGTATAAAGACTATTGAAGGTGAACCTACTGGTCCCGGAGGCGACAAAATGTTTTTCTTTAATATCGTCACTTATGACCCCAATGGAAGATATAATGCCTTATTATTCAATCCTATAGATTGGGGAGCCACCTGTGCAATGATTGTAAATCAAAATATGGCGGATTTTTATATTACAAATCCCATTCAGGATTCTTTAGACATTCCAACCTCCATTGCTAAATATCTCCATAAATCTCTTTTAGATTTTGCCTTGTCGTCCACAAAAGATGAGACCGAGATTGCAAAGACTCTACAGGTTCGTAATTTTCACGGAACTGAGATGCTCTTCCATCAACAGACAAACGATATCTGGTTTGCGTGGAACTATCCTCTGAAGACAGTATGGAGTGGGCTTGTTTTTGCTGGAACAGTATTTGTGGAGCCCTTACCTTCGGGTCAGAATTATGGCCGAGATATATTCTTCTTTCTTGTCTGTTTGAATGGAGACTCAAGGATTAAGCAAATGCTTGAGCAGGAATACGGCATCCTTGCCTTTTCTACTCTTAAGGGGATGCGTGTTGCCTACCGACTTGGTGTTCCAATCTATCAAATCTCCGATTATGGCAATACAATTATTCCCTACCTTGGCAGCCCTCCTGGCAGTGCTGGAGGACAAATTTTCCCCTCGTTTAAAACGCCCAGGACTCCTCCTTTGATAGGGGAAGATAGAGGTGGGGGTGGAAGAGAATACGCCCGGCCGAATAAAACGCCGAACCCTGTCTCGGTAAATGAACTAATTATTAAATTAACAAAGCCGATAAGAAAAGACCAAATTATTCAATCTATCCCTGCACTCCAGGGTGCCCAAGTCCTCAAGCAATCCCGTTACGCTAATGCCTATTTATTAAAACTTCCCCAATCCCAAAATCTCAAATCTACAATCTCAAATCTCAAATCCAATCCCTTAATTGAATATGCCGAGCCCAATTATAGATATTTTATTCAGTCATCTCCTGGTCTTTCAGTCTCCTTGTCTCCCCTTCTCTTTTCTCTCGCTCCTAATGACCCTTTCTTTGAAAACCAATGGGGTCTGCGCAAATGCCTCTTTACTGCAGTCTGGGATTCAACGACGGGCGATTCAAGTTTGATTTTGGCGATTCTTGATACCGGTGTTGATACAGCACACGCAGATTTAAAAAACCGCATTTTATTGGGTTATGATTTTGCAAACGAAGATTCTTTTCCGGTTGATGACAATGGTCATGGGACTCAGGTTTGTGGGGTCATTGGTGCCCAGGCAAATAATGGGGCAGGCATTGCGGGTTGTGATTGGCAGACAAAATTACTGATTATAAAATGCCTTGATGCCTCAGGCAGTGCATCCGCCTTTAATATTGCCGAAGCCATCTATTATGCAGTCAGCCATAATGCAAGAATCATCAATATGTCCTTTGGTGGATATGATTATTCCCAAACGATTGCGGATGCTATACAATATGCCTATCATTCAAATTGTGTCCTGATTGCTGCAGCGGGTAATGATGCCACCTCTTTACCCTTTTATCCTGCCTCATACCCAAATGTCATCGGTGTTTCCGCGACTAAAGAAAACGATTTGATTGCCGATTTTTCCAACTGGGGCGATTATATAGACTTTGCCGCACCGGGGGTTAGTATCTATACAACTAACCGAGGCGGTGGGGTAATCACAGTCTCAGGCACCTCTTTTTCCTGCGGTTTTGTCTCTGGCGCCGCCTCTTTGATTTTGAGCAAAGATTCTACCTTGACAAATGCCGAAGTTTATGATAGACTAAAACAAGGGGCTGAATTGACTTATTCTTTTTCCCCTCCCCCTCGGATGGGGGAGGACAAAGGTGGGGGTGAAAGGAGGTCAATGGTGCCAGCCTGACAAGGCCGTGGTAGCGACCCCCAATATGGCTGGGGCAGGATAAATCCTTATTACTCACTCTTTGGTTATCCTGGGGTCTTGTTGGTGATTACGGGACATCCAGTGAATGACTATTACAATCCAGCGGGTAACAAATTTGGTACGCCTGAGCGTGGTGATTCAATGCAGATAAGGCTCTGGGTTTTCAATTATGGTGATTCTATCGCGACCAATGTCAGTGCGACACTTTCCTGTATGTCCCCTTATGTGACGGTTGTTGAGCCTTATGTCACATTTCCGATAGAAGGGATTCCTGGTCATCATCAGAGTTTGTCAGCAGGGTTTTTCAAGGTCTATTTTCATTGGGATATGCCCAAGGGTTCAATAATCCCCTTTACGGTTGTGCTCTCCTCAAATCAGGGTAGTTTTGTGGATGGGTTTAATATCCGAGAGGGCGATTTGCTTTCGGTCTTGGAGTTGAGTGAGGTTGATAAGTATATAATAAATGAGATGTTGAGTTATGGTTGTCGGGTGATTGTGCCGTCAAGGTATTTACTATATGACCAGGATTCTCTGGGTAACTGGTATTGGAAGGACTATGCTTATGAACATGGTTCAGGTGGCCGTAGTGTATATTTTGGTATAGACCCGCTGGATAATGGTGTCTGGGCTGGTGGTGGACTGGATGGGCATACAGGCCCGATGTCGTGGTTTTCATTGACCCCTTTAAACCAGTGGCCTTTCCAGTGGCGTTATCTATTCCAGCAGGGTTATGAGGTGGCGATTGTGCCGGAGATTTTGGAGCCTCGGGACAGCGCAGTGTATTATAAAGGCGATACGATTGACTTCAGGGTGCAATGGACGATGAGCTGGGGCAGTGGGCAGGAGCAGTGGATTGAGGAATATAAGATTAACAGTGGCGACTATCCCCCAGGTATGCATACATTTAAGGCAGTGGGGTGGAGTTCTCAAGGACCTGCTTGTGATTCTGTGACATTGTGCATCTTTGATTTCTATATTCGGGAGAATTTGGTGAAGAAATACTTCAATCCCTTAAAACCTGATTCGGCGAGGATTGTCTATGCTTTAGTTCCTCAAAGATATGCCAATCCCGATTCATCGCCGAATCCGATTGGATTTCAAGTTGAAATAAAAGATAAAGATGGAAACCTGGTCTATGGTCCTCGCAATCTTACGCCTGATGAACAACGAGCACAGGCGTTATACTGGGATGGGAGGGATAATGGCGGGCAGGTGGTTGATCTGGCCCAATATCCATTCACTGCGGAATTGACATTATACTACCGAGAGACGAAAGGTCGTCAGTTATGGCAACCAGTCCGACGACCAACGCTATTAAATCCCTATGTTGTAAGTATTGTCCAACCACAGCCTCTGGATACCTTCTGGATCAATGAAACACCGATGATGCCTGCAGTTCATTGTGAAGCCAGGGTTGAAGGAATATTTGGTGATATAACTTATTATCCATTTATCCGTTGGTTCTGGCGCGTAAAAGAAATCTGGCATCCAATCAATACAACATATCGGTTTTTAGATTCCACATATACAGCACAACCATTGATTGGTATTCCGACTTATAATTGTCAGCCTGACCGATTTAATGGTGATTCAATATGGTTAAAGGTAAAAATTGAAGTGCCAATTACCGAAGCAGATGTTATCAAAGACAGCGTTGATGAGCATCGTGGATATATCCGAGGTCTAAATCCTTCAAGAGCGGTAATGAGCGCCTATTTCGCTAATGATACGCTAAGGGCAATAGGGTGGAAAGAGAGCGAGTGGACACAATTTTATAATGCGAGCACAAGAAGAGGATTGCCAATTCAAGGTCCAGATGGTAAAGATATAGGGATAATGCAAATAAGGATAGCATCCCATCCGGACAAATTCCCGCAAGCTGGTTGGAATTGGCGGGCAAACATTGATGCAGGGAGGGATTACTTTGCAACTTGTTACGCAAATGCTCAAGCTTGGGCCCAACAGCATCCCGATGCTGTATATCATAATTGGGATTCCAGAAATGAGATGTACGATACTTATGACCATATTTTGCGCGATGCCTTCTGCCGTTATAATGCGGGACCGGGTCACACGCATGCATTATATAATGAGGATGGCACAATCAGAGATGAGACTAGATGGAACAATTATGTTTGTCCAACCATCGATTTTTATCTTAATCACCCATGGAATCAATAATATTATTTTAACAAGGAGATGAGAAAATGAGAAAAAATCCAAAAAATATGAAGAGAGCAATTATAATTACTGTATTATTGGCATCTGGAGTTCTATTCATAAATATTTTACCCGGAGGCACAGCTAAAAATCCCTTTGCATTCGTAGTGTCGTTATCGTCGTCAGAGAAGGACATTGCTCTTACTAAAATAAATCTTAACTCACTAACAATATCTGACTCTAAACTCATTGTAGTGGATGAGCCAATTTTACCTCTATTTGTAGCTATTGATAATAGTAATCAGAAACTGTTCCTTGGCTGCAAATCGCGCTATCCTCTGTGGGTAATCAACCCGAGAACATTTAAAACAATCACCAGATTTGATAGCGAATGGCAAGGCGATGATTTCAGACGGGCACCAACTATATATTGGATACTTCCTTACAACGACGATAAAATATATTTCTATGGTAGTGAATTTGATACAATTGGCGATATGTTCTTTGCATTCAATCCAGTAACTATGGAAATAATGAAAAAGACGGTTCTTCAGGGTCACCCAATGATTCTCTCTAAAGACAGACGATTTATTATTTCTACATTGAGTGAACCTATTCTTGCTATCTATAGTACCGAGACTGATAGTCTAGTTTTTTCTGTAAATTTGGCTAAGAAATATAATTTTGAAACTGAACATACGAAGGTCATTAATGAAATCCAGAGGCAAATTCATGGAATAGTAGGGCAAAATGGATATTTCATTAAGTGTGATACAGTTAGACAATATCAGTCTTTTTCTGAAAGTCTAAAAATTCTCCATCATATAGAGATCTATAATAAGGATTCAGGATTGATTTATAGAATCGCCACGCGCTGGCAAAAAATTGGGAACAGAGTGAAATCTAATAAATACATAGCAGTTACAAGCACCTCCACTGGTGAGGTTGTTGATAGCATTCCATTTCCTGTAGAATTGGCTTCAAAAAATCGGCTTGATAAACTCATAGAAATTGATTCATTCTTCATAAATTTCAAGTATCTCGCTGATGAAAATGGCTTTGTGCCTCCATTGGCCCCGGGAAGAGAGATTTCTGTATCGCCCGACGGGAAATATATTTTCTGGCCAATTGATTTTTTCGAAGGGAGTTATATTATTGTAATTGATACAAAAACAAAGCAGGTAGTGAAACGGATTCCTATTGGTGGCGGGCATATTACCAATGTTGTCTTTGGCTACGAATAGATTTAAGCGGATAGTACGCGAAGCAGGGAAAATCCCGCTGTTTATAAGATTATTGTGAATGACCCTGGCGGTAGCCTGGGGTTTTCTTCTTGAATTTTCTATTATTTAGCATAAAATTAACCAAAGTCTTATGAAGAAGTACTTCAATCCCTTAAAGCCTGACAGTGCAAGGATTGTCTATGCTTTAGTGCCGCAAAGATATGCGAATCCCGATTCATCACCGAATCCGATTGGATTTCAAGTTGAAATAAAAGATAAAGATGGAAACCTTGTGTATGGACCAAGGGATTTGACCTATCAGGAACAAAAGAGTCAGACTTTGTGGTGGGATGGGAGGGATAATTTAGGACAAATTGTTGATATGGAAAGAGGATCCTTTGAGGCAAAATTGACAGTTTATTACAAAGAGACTGGGGCAAAAATTCTCTGGGACTGTGTTTAGTCCTTCCTGATATTCTCTACTTTCTACTCTCTACGAGACACAGTGGTGGTAAAGGAGGCAGACAAAATTTCTAAATGCCTAAAGAATTTGGTTATTGAATCATTCTTTCGTTGTACCTAAAATCTGCGATAAGTAATTCAGTTATTAAAGAAACTTAAAGGATTTAATAAAACAAAATATCAGTTGACTTTTTAATAAAGGTGTTTATAATTGAAAGGGGTGATTTATATGAGATTTAATCGAATTACAATTAATCCAAATCAGATGGGCGGCGTTCCTTGCATAAGAGGTTTGCGTATTCCTGTGGCAACCGTGGTGGGAATGGTAGCAGATGGAATGAATGAAGATGAGATTCTCAGAGCGTTTCCTGATTTAGAACCTGAAGATATTCATGAAGCACTCCGCTATGCCGCCGAAGCTGTGCGCGAGCGTGAACTTCCTCTGGTCACCGTTCAATGAGGTTTTTGGTTGACAATGCGTTATCACCATTGGTCGCTGAAGGGTTACGACAGGCTGGACATGATGCGGTGCATGTTCGTGATTATGGATTACAAACAGCGGATGATGAATCAATCTTTCTCCGAGCAGAAATTGAAGAACGCATAATCATTTCAGCCGACACTGATTTTGGGACACTGCTTGCATTACGCGAGAAAAGTAGACCATCCTTGATAATCTTCCGTCGTGGGACAGATCGTAGACCTAAAAGACAGGTTGAGCTTTTGTTAATGAATCTATCTTCCATTCAGGATGTTCTCGAACAGGGCAGTGTGGTTGTAATTGAGCAAACACGCATTAGAATACGACCACTGCCTATTGAATATAAAAATAAGAATTAAAATTTTTGTTGCCTCAGATTTATGGAGTTTATACACCCCAGTAAGGATTTGGCTATCGCCACTGGTGGCGATTTTCGCATCAGCATCAAGAATTCACCGCCGGTGTGTCATACTTTAGTTACCGAAGGCTATGATAAGTCTGGCAATGTGGTGCAGGCAGAAAGGAACATCTGGGTGTTTACATTCGCCATAAATGAGCCTTATGTGAAGAAATACTTCAATCCCTTAAAACCTGATTCGGCGAGGATTACCTTTGCGGTTATTCCACAGGAATATGCTGACCCGGAAGTTCCGCCCAATCCAATTGCAATGCAGGCAGAGATAAGGGACTGTGATTCAAATCTTGTTTATGGTCCTGTTGAGCTTTCTGACATTGCCAAAAAGACCCAGGTCTTTTGGTGGGATAGCAAAGACAATTCAGGCCGATATACTGACCCCGAAAAATCACCATATTTAGTCTCTTTGATTCTGACCTATCGCGACTCAAAAGGTGGTAGAGCCAGAGATGTAAAAATCTACACTAAAACTACCAATGCTCCGGATTTCTTTGATGTACCAATTTTAACCCGACTTGACCCGATTCTTGAAATCCCACATGATACAACTCGTTATATGGAGATTGAATTTGGCGATACTCGCCCTTTGTATTTTTCAGCAGTTATTTTGACTAAAGAAGACGACACGGGAATTCCGCAGAATGATTATCATTGCTACCATCCCAACCCCTATCCCGGGCAGAGAGTGATAATCTGTGATTCTGCTTGGAACAATCAACCGCTTGAGTTTCCCGTTGAGAAATGGCAAGATATCTGGGGTAAAATTGATCATATTCGTTGGTGTGAGATAAGGCCGAAGATATATGATGATGACCGGGACCGTGTTGGTTATGCGGATTCGACAGTTTTAGGCGATTGGACTGGGTCTTTTCAAGGCTTTGGCTGGGGATGGCAAGAGAATCAAAAGAATATGTATGAGGGGACTCTGCGCTACCGGGTGCATGTAGAAAATCGGGACTTATTGGGTAATTTATTGCAGGAAGCAACAACGCCAAGGGGAACCGATTTATTTAGGGTGAGTGTCAAAGGCAATTATCCGACCAGTGATGTCGTGAAGTGGGCATCAAGTTATCTTGGTGTGCCTTATGTGCTTTTGACCTATCCGCCCCCCAACGGTAGGAATATCTACTACGACCCGCCCTGGAATGACCATACGATAAAGACCAAGATTGCTAAGTACAGAAAAAAGGGTTATGAGGGTTTGGATTGTTCAGGACTTGCTGGCTGGGCATACATCTGGGTTGGTGAAGATCTGGACAACAATCCCGCAACGGTAGATTCAGTGGATATTGACAATACTGGAGCTACACTACTCAAGACATACTACGGAAAAGAGAATTTGACTGTTGATAGCGCGCAAGATGGAGATATGTGGTTTATTGATGCCAATGAGGATGGTTATATAACACATGTGGCAATATATGTGAAGATTGGTAATCAGAATGGCATCATCCATGCTTCCTCAGAAGCAAACCCATCTGAAGAGGGAGATAAAGTAGTAAAGAGGACATTTCAAGAAAGTCAAGAAAAAGATGGCATTGATTGGTTGGGAAGTTGGGCTGGCGATGTTGAGGAACAAGCAGGGCTTGGAAGAAAACCTCACAATCAACAGTAAAAGGAGGCCCAAAATGAAATGTTTCAAAATAAATAGGAAATTTTTACTTCTGATGACATTATTTATTTTTACTGAATCTCTTTACGCACAAAGGAATGATGAGTTAAAAATCGATACACTGATAGGAATTAAAATAGTGGAAGGTAAATGGGGCAATGGTCCCGGTGAATTTGGAATAGTATGGGAAGATGGAAAGGATTTTCCTTTCGGCCCGTACATTAAACCTGCGGTCGATACAAATGGTAATATTTACATAAATGATAAGCAAAATGTGCGTATTATGTTATACTCAAGGTCCGGTGAATATATACGTTCATACGTAATATATGGAAATGAACTCCAAATTGACAAAGAGGGATATCTTTATTTGCACACACGTGAGGGAATAAAAGTATTAGATAAAAGTGGCGAATTTGAGAATCTCGTGAAATTACCAGATGATGAAAAATCATATTTATTTTGGGGCATTGATGAAGAAGGACATTTACTAGTTAAAGATATTGATGAGCATATTCAGTATGTATTAGGAAATGACGGTGGAGTGCTTAAAAAAGGCGAAAAATACAGGACTTTTACGCCGATAGCCAACTGTGAATACGAAATTACGCATGATTCAAAAAACAGAAACATGACAATTACAATTCATACTGATAAAACTAAAACACCGAAACAAGAAGCAAAAATAAGAACTGGTTTAATGGCAAAAATAGAGTATTACTACACAATTCCCCTCAAAGTCTCCATAAGCGGAAATCTAATTGTCACTGCAAGAATGACAGAAAAGCCATATGATTATATTATTATGTATGTAGACATCACAACAAAAAAAATCAAAAAAATTTATGTTTTTCGTTCTGAAAAATCAATAAAAGGAATTACAGTTACAAATAATCCACCAATTTTGGGTCAAGATGGCAACATCTATCAATCAGGCTATTCTGCCAAAAAAGACAATCCTTCTTACGGTGGTTTTTGGGTGAAAAAATACACATTACCGGAGGAAGACAGGCCAAGGTAGCCTGAAAAAGTAGAGATTGGACAAAAACCGCTTTACCATATTTTGTAGTTGCTGGTGCGGGTAATGATGCCACCTCTTTACCCTTTTATCCTGCCTCATACCCAAATGTCATCGGTGTTTCCGCGACTAAAGAAAACGATTTGATTGCGGATTTTTCCAACTGGGGCGATTACATAGACTTTGCCGCACCAGGGGTTAGTATCTATACAACTAACCGAGGCGGTGGGGTAATCACAGTCTCAGGCACCTCTATTTCCTGCGGTTTTGTCTCTGGCACCGCCTCTTTGATTTTAAGCAAAGATTCTACCTTTACTTTTGCAACTAAGTGTTGACTTTTTCTTTAGTTTTGCTATAATTATGGAGGAAATAGATAAGGCTATACCACTGGCCCCTGTAGCTCAGCAGGATAGAGCAGCGGTTTCCTAAACCGCAGGTCACCCGTTCAAATCGGGTCAGGGGTACTTAGGAGCTTTATGAAAGATATGAAACGGGGTGTGAAAACTGAAGATTCTTTTCAGAAAACAATGGAGAAATTAATAAAGTTTGTCGTTAAGCATCGTGATATTGCTATCTGGATAGGTGTAGGTCTTATTGTGGCGATATTTGTTATCGGATATCTTTTGTATCCCTCAGAAAAAATAAACCCTGATGCAGAGTTAATTTACACACAAGCAATCAATCTTGTTAGTATGGGAAGACTGCAGGACGCAGAAAATTATTTTTTACAGCTAACTGAAAAATATAATAATACACGGCCGGGTAAAGTTGCTTATTATTATCTCGGCGTGATAAATTACCATACTGCGCGCTTCAGTGAAGCATTAGATTATTTTGACAAATTTCTTTCCAAAGAAAAGAACGACTTTTTATTAACACCATCAGCACAATTCGCTGCAGGATGTGCCGCCGAGGGGTTAAAGGATTATGAACGGGCATTAAAGTATTATGAAAGTGTTGCCCGAAATAAAGACTCCCACTTTTATTTTTTAGGTATGCTCGCCTGGGGCAGAATCCATGGAATTTTAGGCAATACTGACAAAGCCCGAGAAATACTACAAAAACTTCTAAAAGAAAATCCACCCCAGGATATAACAAATGATACCAAATTCTATCTTGGCTATTTCAATAAATAATTATTTTTCAATTTGCAAGCATGTAGGTGGCTTTCAGGTAGTCATATTTTATGAATAATCTGTCGGTTGCATTCCTCTGGCATTTTCATCAACCGATATACTCTACGTCAGAAGATGTAATACTGCCAATGCCATGGGTCCGACTGCATGCAATAAAAGATTATCTTGATATGTTAAAAAATCTACAAAACTTTCCCCATATGCGCGCTACATTTAATTTTACACCAACTCTGCTCATACAACTTAAGGAATATAAAGAGAATAAATGTACTGATCGCCAATTACTCCTTTTCAGAAAACGTGCCGAAGATTTAACGCTGGAAGATAAAATTGAAATCTTAAAGGATTTCTTTCTCGCAAATTGGGAGAAAATGGTTGAACCATATCCAAGGTATTTTTCCTTATTACTGAAAAGAGGTAAAAAACTTGTTCCCGAAGAACTCCCGATGGTAGCAGAAAATTTTACAACCGATGAATTTCGTGATTTACAGATATGGGCTAATCTTGCCTGGATTGATCCCATTTTTAGAGGGGAAATAAAAGAGTTATATCAGAAAGGCAGGAATTATAAAGAACAGGATAAAGAACTTATTATCAATCTTCAGAATAAAATAATCAATTCTATATTTGACGAATATAAAAAAGCCGCCGAAGCAGGACAAATTGAAATTACGACCTCACCCCTTTCTCATCCAATCCTTCCGTTACTCATTGACAGCAACCTTGCCAAAGTTTCAAATCCAAATCTTGAAATTCCATTCGAGTTTAAACATCCGGAAGATGCGAGAGAACAGATTATAAAAGGGATAGAAATATTTGAAAAAATATTTGGGTTCAGACCAAAAGGAATCTGGCCCTCAGAAGGAAGTGTCTGCTCAGCATTGATTCCCATTCTCTTTGATGTTGGCATTGAGTGGATTGCAACCGATGAAGAGATCCTTGCCCGCTCAATAAATCTATCATTCAAAAGGGATGAGAATGGAATACCCAATCACAGTAATTTGCTCTATAAACCCTGGAAAATGGGTGATATTAAAATTTTTTTCCGGGACCATTTATTATCGGATCGCATTGCATTTGTATATAACCGATGGGAACCTGAAAAGGCAGTAGAAGATTTTGTAGGCCGAATAAAACAAATTGCTGGCTCTCTTTCACCGTTAGAAAAATTTATTCTTCCCGTTATCCTTGATGGAGAAAATGCCTGGGAATATTTTGCGAACGATGGAACTGAATTCTTACAATTGCTCTATAAAACAATTGGCGATGAGAAAATTCCAACGACAACATTTTCAAAGTTCGCAAACGAACATCCAGAAACAATTAATAGCCTGACAAACCTATTTCCCGGTTCCTGGATTGGAGCAAATTTTAATATATGGATTGGTAAACCCGAAGACCATAAGGCATGGTTGATTATAAAAAATTTGCGCGATAAACTCATTGAGTCCGGGGTAAACGACGATGAAATCTGGCAACGATTGTATTTTCTTGAAGGAAGCGATTGGTTCTGGTGGTTTGGGGATGATTTTTTCTCGGTCACGACCGAAGTATTTGACCAATTATTCAGACAGAATGCCATCTCAATATATAAAAAACTAAACATTGAACCACCACATGAATTATTCCTGCCCATAAATCCTCAGACAGAGTTATATGCTACACAACCCATAGATTATATATCACCCACTATTGATGGCAAACTGACATTTTTTTATGAATGGTATAACGCTGGTTATCTTGATTTAAAAAGAACCGGGGGAACCATGCAGAGGTTTGCCGGACTATTTTCAAAGGTTTTTTATGGATTTGATGATAAAAATTTATACATAAGATTTGATATTTTGAATCAGGATATAAATCATTATGAATATGAAATAGATTTTGAAAGGCCTAATGACTTAAGATATATCCTTGGTATTGAGAAAAAAATTAATTTCAAAATTGATGAATTTGTTGAAGTAGCAATTCCGCTAAATCAGTTGGGCTCAATTGAGGATTACATTGAATTCATAATAAAGGCTCGAGAAGAAGGCAAAGAAATTGATCGCACACCGCTTTTAAAAGTAATAATCACACAAAAAGATATTATTTTAAAAAACTGGACAGTGTAATATACACAGACGAGTTATATCATGAAAATAAAAATAATACCCGTGTTTATATTCTTTTTTGGCTTGTTAATCTTAATTGTGGGAAAAAAGTGATGATTCCACCGCGAATTAATTTGAAAGAATATGAAATTATCGGAATGATACAATTTAAATGTGCAAATGAAGGAAAGATTGAACCACTTGCGATGCGAAAAATTCAAACAGGCAATTCGTCAAGACCAGGGTATGATTAAGATTGTGGATCTTGGAACGGAGAAAGAAGTTTTAAGAACAATTGTCCGTAACAAACTTGATCGGGAATCCTCTTAACTAATTGGTGAAAAATATAATATAAAAACTGTTTTTGTTGGTAATCTAAATATTTCTGACATTCGACCAGATATAGACATTAGGCCATCTGATAAGGGGGAATCTTCCCCCGATAATCCGGTAGTTTGCCTGATGTGACATTTTTTTCTGGTAGAGCAAACCTGAAAGATTAAGGAATGATGCGTAAGAACAGGTTGACGAGGGGGATACGAGGTCTCCAAAAAGTATTGTTTTGTTCAAACTTTTTGGAGATAAGGGGGAATCTTCCCCCTTATGCCGAGAGGGGGAGTTGAACCCCCACGCGCCTTTCAGCACTGCGGATTTTGAGTCCGCCGCGTCTCCCAGTTCCGCCATCTCGGCAAAATAATTCTAAAAGTCTTTTCTTCTCTCCCGAAGGAAGAGAGCACTGTTGAAACAAAATTTATTGCATAATTATATCTATAAAATTGATATTGTCAACTTATCTATTCTCTACTCCTCCTTATCCTGTCTTAATTTTTATAGTCTGCTTTCTTTGGTCTCAATAAAACTTATTGCAGTTTAGTATTAAAAATCTATCACCTATCTTTGCTGTTGACTTCATTTAAAATTTAATTAATATTAGTATAATAAAGGAGCAATATGGCAAAGGATGAAAAAGAAAAGGTATTATCAATGGCGATAAGCCAGATTGAAAAACAGTTTGGGAAGGGTTCGGTAATGCGACTCGGTGCTGAAGAATCAAAGGTGGATGTAAGTGTAATTCCTTCGGGTTCGCTCGCACTTGATTATGCACTTGGCATCGGCGGTTATCCGCGCGGAAGAGTGATTGAAATTTTCGGTCCTGAGGCCGGAGGCAAAACTACTTTGGCCCTGGAGGCAATTGCCCAGGCACAAAAACTGGGTGGTAACGCAATATTTATTGATGCCGAGCACGCTTTTGACCCTAAGTATGCCCAAGCAATCGGTGTTGACCTTGATAATCTCTATATATCGCAACCAGATACTGGAGAGCAGGCGCTTGAAATCGCAGAAATTTTGACGCGTTCTGGTGGGGTTGATATTATTGTCGTTGATTCGGTAGCAGCGTTAGTTCCCAAAGCAGAGATCGCGGGTGAAATGGGTGATATGCAGGTCGGCCTTGTAGCAAGGCTTATGTCGCAGGCTCTGAGAAAACTCACCGGAGTAATAAGCAAATCAAAAACGGTCGCAATCTTTATAAACCAGATACGAATGAAAATCGGTGTTATGTATGGTTCGCCGGAAACCACACCCGGTGGATTGGCTTTGAAATTCCATTCTTCGGTCCGTCTTGATATCCGCAAGATTGCAACATTGAAAAAGGGTGAAAATGTGATTGGCTCAAGAACCAAAGTCAAAGTTGTAAAAAATAAACTTGCGCCCCCATTTAGAGAGGCCGAATTTGATATTATCTATGGCGAAGGTGTATCAAAACTTGGTGAACTCGTTGATATTGGTGTGGACATGGGGATAATCGAAAAATCAGGAACCTGGTATTCTTTTAAAGATGACCGTATTGGTCAAGGCAGGGATGCGGTTGTGGAATTTCTTAAGGAGAATCGGGATATTGCCCAGAAGATTGAAAAAGAATTGAGAGAAAAATTATTCAAAAAACAAGTTGAAGATAAGCAAGATCGAAGTTCAAAAGAAAAATAAGAAAAGATCTTCAATATTTATCGATGGAGAATTCAAATTCGGGCTTGATAATGAGATTATATTAAAATATGGTCTACAAGAAGGAAGTGAAATTAGCGACGAACAAATCAAAAATATACTTCTCGCCGAAGAAAAGCAGAAAATTAAGCAAAGGGCATATAGACTATTGAGATATCGCAATCGTTCAATTGCCGAAATGAATGAGAGACTGCAAAGATTGGGTTATGAACCAGAAATTATAGCAGAGGTAATACATGAGTTGATCGAAGAAGGTATTTTAGATAACCATAAGTTTACCAATGAATTCATTAATGATTATACAAACTTAAAACCTAGGGGAAATATTTTTATAATCAGGGAATTAAAAAAGAAAAAAATTGATGAGAGATATATTCAAGAATTTTTGAGAGAACGTGATGAAAAAAGTTTGATAAAAAAAATCATAGAGAAAAAATTTTCTAATTTTGATAAAAACGACCAGAAAAATAAGGCGAAGATGGTAAGATATTTATTATCCAGGGGATTTACCCTTAAGGCAATTTATAGTGTATTGGGTGAAGACTATGAATAACTTAGAAATTCGTGAGAGTTTTTTAAATTTCTTTAAAGAGAAAGGTCATACAATCGTTCCGTCAATGAGTTTAATTCCCAGGGATGACCCGAGTCTGTTATTTACAAGTGCAGGCATGGTTCAGTTTAAACCATTGTGGACCGGCACCGTGCCATCGCCATATAAGCGAGCGGCAAGCATCCAGAAGTGTTTGCGATTATCAGACCTTGATAATGTCGGACGGACGCGACGGCATCACACCTTCTTTGAAATGCTCGGAAACTTTTCATTTGGTGATTATTTCAAAAAAGAGGCGATTATATGGGCATGGGAGTATCTGACTTTGGTATTAAAGATTGATAAATCCCGTTTATATGTTTCGGTTCATCACCAGGATGAAGAAGCATATAAAATCTGGAAAGAAGATGTTGGTCTGAAATCAGATAGAATATATAAACTCGGCGATGATACCAATTTCTGGGGTCCGGCGGGTGATTCTGGACCCTGCGGTCCCTGCTCGGAAATTTACTACGACCTCGGCGAAAAATTCTCCTGTGGAAAGAAGACCTGTGCCCCAGGATGTGATTGTGATAGATATTCCGAAGTCTGGAATTTAGTCTTCCCGCAATATGACCAAAAAATTTCAGGCGAGAGATTGCCTTTGAAAAATCGTGGAGTTGATACAGGGATGGGGCTTGAGCGGCTCGCGAGTATTGTCCAGCAAAAGGATTCCAATTTTCACACCGATCTTTTTTATCCGATCATTGAAAATATTGTCGAATTAACGGGTAATAAATATAGTACAAATCCCCAGACAGATATAAAAATTAATACTATCGCGGACCACATTCGAGCCCTTGTCTTTGCAATCGGGGATGGTATCATTCCATCCAACGAAGAAAGAGGTTATGTATTACGAAGAATATTAAGACGGGCAACAAGATTGAATTTGAATTTGGGGGTTAATGAGCCCGTCCTTTATAAAATTGTCCCCACCGTTATCGAAATATATAAAAAGGCATATCCAGAACTTATGGAACATCGGGAAGAGATTACTCTGGTCATCAAATCCGAAGAAGAAAGATTCCTCGCTACACTTGAAAAGGGAATGGCTCATTTTGAAGAAATTATAAATAAAGAGAAAAAGATATCCGGAGACGAAGCATTCAAATTGTATGATACATACGGTTTTCCCGTAGAATTGACAAAGGAGATTGCTAAGGAAAGAGGGATTGATGTTGATGAAGAAGGATTTTTAAAAAATCTTTCCCAGGCAAGAGAAGAATCAAGGTCAAAAGCAAAATTCACCATCGGTGGTGAATGGAAGATATTGAAAGAAGGAACCAACAGGTTTATCGGATATGACAATAATGAAATAGAAACCGATATACTTAGATATAATGAATCCGGTAAAAATATTGAGATAGTCCTTGCGGAATCACCATTCTATGCCGAAGCAGGTGGGCAGGTTGGTGAGACTGGCTGGATTATTGGGCAGGATTTCAAATTGAAAGTTCTTGATACTTACTGGCTCCAGGGAATGAATACCTGCCACTGTGTGATTGAGGCGGGTAAATTTAAACCAGGTAGAGTAGCTGCCCGAGTTGATCTAAGACATCGTAAGGAAAGTGCCCGTGCCCATACCACAACCCATTTATTGCATGCGGCTTTAAGAAAAATCCTCGGCGAACATGCCCGACAGGAAGGATCTTTTGTGGAACCGGGAAGATTTAGATTTGATTTTATGCACTTTAAGCCACTCAGCGAAGATGAAATAAGGGCGATAGAAGATCTTGTCAATGAAAAAATTATGGAAACAATATCCGTTGAAAAATTCTGGACCACACTTGATGAAGCAAAGAAACTTGGAGCAGTGGCATTATTTGGTGAAAAATATAGCAACAATGTAAGGGTTGTTAAAATTGATGATTTCTCAATTGAATTATGTGGTGGTATACATCTGGAGAACACAGGCGAGATTGGATTATTCAAGATAATCAGTCAGGAATCGGCTTCCGCGGGTATAAGAAGGATTGAGGGTTTAGTCGGATTTAATCTACTGGATGAACTGCGCCGTTATCGTAATATTGTAAAAAATATTGCCGAATTTGTTGGCAGTGAAGCAAATATTATTGAGAAATTTGAAGAATTTCAGAACCGCCTGAAAACTCTGGAAAATATAAATAAAAAACAACAGGTAAGACTCGCCAGTTTAATCGCCCGTGAGATTATTAATGAAATAGCAAATCAGAAATATATTGTTAAAAGGCTTGATGGATTTGATAATGAAGGTATGCGACAGGTTGCAGATTTTATAAGGGAAAAAGCGAAAGATAAACTAGGCGTATTATACGATATTGTTAACAATCGGGTGAATTATCTGGTATTTGTGGGTGATGTATTAAAAGAAAAATTTCCTGCCCAGAATTTAATTAAATCAGTGAGCAAAATCATCGGCGGAGGTGGGGGTGGCAAACCCCATATGGCTGAAGGTGGTGGTGGAAAACCCGAAAAGATTGCGGAACTCACAGAATATTTTAAAAAAATATTAACCCCGGATCAATAAAAAATTTGACTAACTGAATTTCCACAAGATCTTTATTTCTTTTTGGAAAGAATAATTAACTTATGTAATGATTCAACTACTTTATCTATATCATCCTTTTGATAATAAGGAAAACTGAAGTATATGTGGTACTCGCTCTTTTTTTTCATTAGAAAGTTCAATAAAATATTCTATTTGAATTTACTTCTTTCTGCCTCTCTAACTGTCGGGATATTTTTATTTAAATCCACCGGTGTAGAAAGAAAATCATAAACCCACTTCCTGACGGAATTGTGATATTAATCTGGTTAAATTGTCTTTTGCCTGTGATTTTGATAAACCCGTCTTTAACTTTTGTAAATTGTATACAGCAATAGAAAAAAGTCAAGTTTATGATTACTAAAAATGTTGAACAAGTTCGATCACTACATTTGTCTACTTATCAAGCCGGTTCATAATGAGCGAGATGGAAACGATGATAATAATTTTTGTGAACTACTTTAAAAATTACAATTTGACCCGCAGCCCAATTTTTTGACTTTTTTGTCGTTCTTTTTTATTGCATTCCTTGTATCAATAATTAATCGTGAATATTTCAAAATGCGGTCATAGTCATATACTGAATGGTCGGTGAGTATGACGACGGCATCATATTCTTTCAATTTTTCAAAATTTAAATTCACTGATTTTATCTTCTTCCCGTTTAGTTCAAAATACGGCACATGCGGGTCATTATATAATAATTTTGCTACTTTATCTTTTATGATCTGATACACCCTAATTGCTGGAGAATCGCGCAAATCAGAAATATCTTTTTTAAATGCCATGCCCAACAAAAGCACCTTTGCCTGAGCCGGACAGACACCGGATTTGCTCAATTCTTCAATGGTTTTGTTGACCACAAAATATGGCATCTCTTCATTCACCCGTGCCGAGAGTTCAATAAAGACGGTATGGAAATCATATTCCCTTGCTTTATACGAAAGATAATACGGGTCTACGGGAATACAATGCCCACCCACGCCCGGCCCTGGGTAAAAGGGCATAAATCCAAAGGGTTTTGTTTTTGCCGCTTCAATCACTTCCCAGATATTGATATTTCCCATTCTTTCACATAACTGGGCAAATTCATTCACCAATGCAATATTTACATTTCTAAAAGTATTTTCCAGAAGTTTGGTCATCTCCGCAGTCCTTGCTGAAGAAACCGGAATGACAAAATTGACAAATTGCTTATAGAATAGCACAGTTATCTCTGTACATTTTTTCGTAACACCACCCACAACTGCGGGCGTGTTGGCAACACCAAATTTTTTGTTTCCCGGATCAATCCTCTCCGGACAAAACGCAAGATAGAAATCCTTACCAACTTTCAGGCCACTTTTTTCAAGTATGGGTAAAACAACTTTCTCAGTCGTTTCTGGAAAGGTTGTGCTTTTCAAAATCACAAGTTGATTCTTCCGTAGAACTTTTGAAATGTTTTTTGAACTACTTATTATCGGCTCCAAATCAGGTTCTTTATTTACATTCACCGGAGTTGGCACACAGATAATTATTATATCGGCGTCTCTAAGTTTTTTATAATCAGTCGTTGCCCATATTTTTTTCTGTTTTACAAATTTTGAAAGTTCACTCTGTGAAACATCATCAATAAAGGAAATACCTTTATTTATCTTATCTACCCTCTCTTTATCAATATCCACACCAATAACACTGAATCCGCGGTGATTTAATTCAAGAGCGAGAGGTAAACCAACATAACCCAGGCCGATGATCCCCACCCTCGCTTTTTTTGTGATTATCAATTTCTCCAGCATTTCACTCCTTGAGAGTCATTATATATAAAATTATTTTTGAGTCAAGATTACAATTGTTAAACTGAGATAATTAATCAGTTAATAATTTCAGCCTCAAATCCTTGCCGAGCGCGCCGATTTGTTCACCCATTATTATCACAAGACCGATAATCTCCGGCACTGCCTTTGCAAAATTTAGGGCATTTTTTATGTCTTCTTTGGTCTTGACCATATTACAGATCGCAGTCGCTGCCGCATCAGCAAAACTACCACTCTTTGATATTAAAGTCACTGCATCCGCATTGCCAAAACTTAAAGAGTGACCAATCGTGCCGGAAGAAGTAGCAACCGCAATGCCTTCCGGGTGTGCATCAATTTCAATACCAATTCTCATTGAAAGAGGTGAATCACCCGCATACAGTGCAATTACCACTGGTTCTTTATTTATCAGAAAAATATCTCCTCCATTTTCTACAATTATCTCATCAGAATAGTCAAATAGACATCTACCTACCCATTCACTTATTGCGCCTGATACAGATGCCATTGGTCCCACGCCCACTTTTTTTGCCGCCTGAGCCATCTCTTTTACAATCTTTGGAGCGGATTCTTTGATTTCGATAGGCTTCAGCGATGTCAGAAAACTATTATCTATCTCAATATAAGATTCAATCTGTAAACGTAATTCAGAGAGTATATCATACGCCTGGAATTGTAGGTCTCGTTTTGCCATAATAAATAAATCACTCTCTTTTTCTCGAACCTCGAATTGAACCAAACGTTTATTAAAGCAAAAATGGCGATATGAGCGTGGCACATAAAGACTGGTTTTCATTATATCAATCTTAATCTAATAGCATTATAAGGACACACCCGGAGGCATTCCTCACAACCGATACACTTTTCCGGCTCGAATTTCACCGTCATATCAGGTGCACTTATATAAAATGCGTGCCCCGGACAGATACTTGAGCATATGCCACACATTACACAATAATCTTTTGACCACAATATATCTTTGGTGAGCGGTTCTGCCTTTACACCGAGTTTTTTTAAATATCTTAAACTCTTATTCAAATTTTCCTCAGTGCCCGTAAGTTCCAGTAACAGCAGACCTTCGCCCCCATCAATAGCAATCTTTGCTTTAAGGATATTGAAGATGATATCGTAATTTTTTACAAGTTCATAAGTTATGGGTTTTCCAACCAAGTTCTCGGGAAAATGAAGTACCACCTTTTTAGAAACCTCCATTTTTACCTCCTATCTATATGCGCCCCTGAAGGGTTTGAATTTTATTCCCGATTCCCTACCAGGCAATCTCTCAACCGGGCTGGTTAAATAAAACCTGCCCGATTTTAGCCAGTTTTTCAAAATTCTACTTATTTTCTGCGCCATATGATAACTTGAAACAGGAAATGTTGGAACAATTTTATTGCCAATCTTAATCTTCCCTGTCTTCAACGAAGCATAGTCTATCTCGCCAATTATTTTCCCGGTGAGATTCGGATAATCATAAGAGTAATCAACTATCGGTGCAATTATTTCGCTATCGGAAATACAGGTATGTTGTAAAATTTCCTGATTGAGGATGGGAATAGGAATGCCTATCCCTACACTCAAACTAACCCCATAACCGATTATTGATGTTCCTCTTAGATATTCTGGTTTCATTTGTTTCAAATCTCCGATCACCGCAATCGTTCCTGAACCACCCGCTGGCACACCTTTTTCATTCCTCGGCACGGAAGGGTCATGCTGCGTTCCATGCCAGGCAATATAACCTATTCCGCCCCCCAGGAATATCCTAGTACCAATGCCAATCGTCAAATAATCAGGGTCATTTAACAACGGTGACAGTTGACCTGCGGAACAGTAATTGGCGTTTCCTAAATTGGGCTTTAGTATACCAAGATAAGTATAAATTTTTTCTTTACCAAGATTGACGGCCACATTATAATTCTGGTAACAATTCCTTGGATTAAAGAGAAATGCATCATTTATTTCATTTATTGTAAACTCACCTTTCAATTCCTTTCTTGGATAACAATCTGTTCCATAAGAAAGCGCTTTTATCCTTATTTTTTTTCCGGCAACGAGTTCTTCAATAAGATGGCCACCACCATATTTAAATCTTCCAGGGTATTCAGTGTTTGCCGGGTCATTATCTGGAATCTGGGTTGCGCCGATATATAAATCTACTGCTGCGATACCACAGAATACCTCAACATCATTCAACCATGCCTTGGTTATTCGCATTCTCGGTCGCGTGTGACCAAGATTTATAAAAGCACCCGAAGAACACATTGGACCAAAGGTGCCTGTTGTAACAACATCAACATCTTTTGCAGCTTTTTGTATACCTTTTTCTTTTACCACATCAATAATTTCTTCAGCAGTAAATACTACTGCCTTTCCCTTCTTTATTTTATCATTTATCTCATCAATAGTTTTTTGCATAATACCCCCTTTATTAAAAAACTCCAGCTCCCAAATCCCAGACAGAGATTAGAATTTAGTACTTCAGATTTAGAATTTTACCGGAAGGGGGATGAGTGGATAAACAAAAAACCTTCCCGAATTCAGGAAGGTCTTATTTTGTGAGTTAACACTCATCTCTCCCTATTCGGGCGGGAATTGGCACCGAGACGTTCCAGAATATGGAACCGGTTGCCGAGGCGTCACAGGGCCCGTCCCTCAGCCTCTCTTGATGAGCTTGGCAATTTCAAAGAACCAGAACATAGTCAGGGGCTAAAGCCCCTGAAACCCCAACAGATTCTTCACTTCGCTCCGTTCAGAATGATAAAGGAGTGAAGGGTTCGATCAGAATGGCATTTTCTTTTTGTCATTCTGAGGGTCTCGTTAGAGACCCGAAGAATCTCACCATTATTTTTAAAGTATTGGAATTTTTCAAATTCCAATACAATTAAAAATTAAATACACAATATTATATATTATATAAAAAATTTCAAAAAAGTCAATAGCAAATTATATACTCATAACAGCAGGTGAATATTGCCGATGTGGGTCTTTTTTATGCCATACTTTTCGGCGATTTTCAAAGCAAGGTTTGCCTGTTTTCTTGATGTCCGGGGTAGGTCATCTAAATAAAAATGGGGATAAAAACCCAAAAATGACCATGGTATCTCTTCATTTATCGAACTCAAAAATCTTGCCATTTCGGTGATTTCATATTCATCTATATAACCAGGGATCAAGAGTGTGCTGACTACCAGAATTGGTGGGCTCTCTCTTTTCTTCATATATTCTGCAACAAGTCTTATATTCTCTTTTGTATTTTTATTTGATACACCACATAGTGCGATATTCAATTCTTCAGAAAATGTTTTAAAATCAATCTTTATACAGCCATTTGTCTCAAGTGCAATTTCAACCCAATCTTTCATTAATACGGGATTAACCGAGCCGTTCGTCTCCCAGCAGATTCTGAATTTTTTATTTCTTTTCCTTTCAAGAATTTCTTTAGAAAGTGCAATTGTGTGCCGGGCAAAGGGTGCGGGGTCTCCCCCAAAATAACAGATACAACTCGTCAATGGATCTGCATACTGGGCAATATCATTTAAGGTTGCTTTATTCTTTCGCTCCTTAAATTGCCAGTTCTGGCAGAAAAGACAATTGAAGGTGCAACCCTCATAAAATACCGCAAGGTTTTTATATCCATAGTCTTTGCTTCCTTCACATACCCAATCAGCTACACAATTTGTCGGTAATGGATCATGATACCAGTCCACATATGCCCAGGTGTCATCTGGACCATAAACTTCGCCTTGAATATTTTTTCTAACACCACAGTAGCCAGAATTATTATTCCCTATCTGACATTTATTGACACATATTGTGCAATTTAGGCCGTTCAGATCATGCGGAATTTTCTCCGGTAGATTATAACCCTTTCGGGTTTCTTTATGAATATTGGTGATTGCGGGAAGTAGTGAATTAAAATTTTTTCTTATACATTCTGAACAGTAAGGTAGAACTTTTGATAAAATTGTTTCTTTTTTACATTTTTGGCAGACCACAATTAACTGTATTTTTCATAAACAAATACTTCGTTAAAATCTTTTCTTCCTCGGTCTTTTGGTTCTTCGGCAGAATAACCGATGGGCGTCAGGGCAACAACCCTTACATCCTCAGGAATTTCAAGGATTTCTTTAACCTTCTTTTCTTCAAATGCCCCGATCCAGCAAGTTCCCAATCCTTCGTTTGCAGCAGCAAGGATTATATGGTCCATCGCAATCGCCAGGTCAACCGCAAATGAGCTCATATAACCACCCATTCTACCCCAGGCAATCTTTTCCAAGGCGCATCCACAAACTATCACATCGGCATCTGCAATCCAGTGCTGACCTCGACAGGCTTCGGCAACTTTCTTTTTGTTCGTAGGATCTTTTATAACAATAAATTTCCAAGGCTGGATATTTTTAGCCGAAGGTGCAATCCTACCTGCCTCAAGAATCCTTCTCAGCACTTCTTCAGGTATCGGATCGTTCTTATATTTCCTGACACTCTTTCTCTTTTTAATGACTTCATAGAATTCCATAATTTACCTCCTTTATTTAGGATAAACCGCTACGCTGTTCGGCGGTATGCCAAGAAAGGACTAAAGTTATTTTTTCGCTATTGGCGCGCGCCCGAGGTGATTTGAACACCTAACCTGCGGAGCCGGAGTCCGCCGTTCTATCCAATTGAACTACGGGCGCCACATTTCATATCTCTCATTCCATTATATAAATTTTCGCCAATTAGTCAACCTCGCAATGAAGGGCAGGTCTTAACCGTTAACCATGCCAAAGATAAAACTTTATTGCCGATTTAATAATACCCCAGCCAGGTAGATTTTATATCATCTCTTTATCCTGACAAAACTTGCACCCGTTGCGTTTCCCAAAGGAATTTGCCTTTTTATTATATCGTTTTCTATGACCACAAGATTATTATTCGAACCCACCCAATCTCCTTGAGCTACAAAGATTTTCCCCTCTTCATCAACATCACAGCCCATAAATCCACCCAGTGTATCAAGTCCAATCTTTTTTATCTCCTTGGTTTTTAAATCCACAACCTTTAGAGAATCAGACCATCCAACAATATATGCCCTGCTGTTTTGAACAACAAAATATCCTGGTGAACCTCCGATATCAATAGAATCCTTTAATTGCATATTCTGAATGATGTATAACCGTCCTCCTTGGGTCATCTCATAATCACCGGTGGAGAGAACAACGATATCATCCCCATTCTTCTGCACCCACTGGGCATTTTTCCCAACCTTCAAACTATCTTTTACACTTCTTCCTTCAATAAGATAGAGAGAAGCATTTCCATATACCGGATATCCAGCAGTATCATAGGAAACATTTGCACAGGCAACATAGATCTTGTTACCGTCGCATATTATTCCCTCAGGAGAATGCCCTACATTCAAAGAATCAGTGATTATGCCATTTTCGTTGAGGATGTAGACCTTATCGCGTGTATATGAGGTTATGTATACATCTTTTTCTAACAAGGTGAGTGCATAAGGATTTGAGCCTTGGGGAAGTGGATAGGTGGCGACCAATTCGTTATTCTCAACATTAAAGACCTGAATGCTCGGTGTGCCACCAAACCCAGAATTGACAATATACCCCTGTTCATCGGCGAATAGAATATAATTCGGGGTGGTGCCGGTTGCCATAACACCTGTATAAAGACTATCTTCTTTGGGGTCGTATATATCAACCCCTCTTATATTCTGTAGAATAATATACACATCACCCCTGTATACCTCTTTATGCGGACACGCCAAAAAGAAAAAGATAGCAAACAAAAGAAGACAATATCTCTTCATTTTTCTCTCCTTTCACCAATTTATCTTCAGGATAATTTCATAATGTCTCCCTGGCTGGGGATACCCTTCAACAAATTGGTAATTTTTATCAATAATATTTTTTATGCTAAAATCGAACGACCATAAGAGATTCATTATCTTTCGGTTCAAATGGTAGCCTGTGTTTATGATGTAAATATTTTCTAAGAATAAAAGTCCTGATGGATTTGCTGGTCTTTTTAACAGAAACACAAAATTGCCAAAAATTCCCCATTTTTCAATGTTAAAAATGAAGCTTTGATTTGGTCGGTAAGGTAGCACGCCCTCATTAATCCGACCAAAGAATAGGCTATAATTAAAAGATGCCTTTAAGGGGAATATAAATGAAACAACAAAATCCGTGCCCCAAGCCCGAAACTTTGCCGAATTAAAGGGACGCCATTTTCCATAATTGCTCGGCATCCAGATGATTATATCTTTACCCAGTTTAAGGAATCCTCCACATTTAAAATAAAATGATGAAAGTTGACGTATCCCAGTTTCAATTGTAATTTCAGTCTCATTTTTTAAATCAGGATTACCTTCAGAAAAATTATCTTCGGGCCAATAGAGTTCATTCATTGTTGGATACCTATACCCAACTGAAATATTATGGTATGTCCCGAGATTATTTTTAATAAAAAACGAAAACGGTATTACCATACTCAACATACAAGATCTTGCATTTGTAATAGCAATTTTTGCTGACGGGAGGACAGATGCTACTTTAAAGTCTGTCCTCTGTAAGAAATTTATTCCACCAATAATTCTTGAGTGATCCCCGATCTTTGTTGATGAAACCTGTTCTCTCGTCAAATAAAATCCCCAATCCCGTGCTGTGGTTTTAAATGAAAAATCCAGCCCATCAAAAAAGCTTTGGTGTTGGTCTTTGCCAAAGATAGTGTCCTGATAATTAAGATAATAGAAATTACCATAACCACCAATTCTCAAGATTTTTGTATCATAAAAGATTGAACCAACAATTAACCCCTCATTCTTGTGAGGCTTTCCAGCAATACTCCCCAATTTTTCAGGCACATCAGCATCACGAAATGTAGAAAAGAGATTGATTTTAACTGGGGTATTGAATACAAAATAACCTGCACCGTGATAATATTGAGCATTATCACGGTAATAGATATTATCAAACTCATCTCTATATGGATATCTGTTCTTGTTTTTTTCAATATAAAATCCGCCTGCAGTTGAATGCCAAATCTGGATACCACCCGCGGCAATCTTGCCAAAACTACCATTTTTTAGAAGTGCGCTTTTTTCTTTATCTTTTATATAAAGGGCCACCGTATTACCAAGATTTCCTGACAGGTGCATACCAGCCAGACTGACATTGGTGATATATCCATCCTCAATAAAATAAGCGGGGATGAGGGAGATATCAAAGTCGCCCGACTGAACTGTATTCAGTGGAATATCATTTAGTGAAATTGTAGTTGATTTACTATTTGGCCCTTTTACAGAAATAGTGGCAAGATTACCATAATCAAGCAGAGAAACACCTGAAATTTTTAATAGCTGTTCGGAAATCGCAGTCTCATCTCTGGGGAGAAGTTCAACATTGAAGGGAATATGTATTATATCTAATCTATAACGGGAAGCGGTAATGTATATAGGCTCTACTTCATAAATTGAATCTTCAATGAAGAATATCGGCGAAATTAAAAAGATAAGGGAAATCACACATTACCTCCTTTCGTCCGAAGGATTCCCTTGTATGCTGGGGATAGGTCTCCTGGCTCCCCCACTCTTTTAGCAGCCTTCCCACCCTGAAAGAGCAGTGGCTTCAAAATGCTAAAAGAACTCCTTTTCTTTTAGAAAAGGACAGGGTTACAGTAGCGGCGACTGCGGCCGATTTTCACGGCACTTCCCTTGAATCCCTCAGCAGGTTATTATATACAAAATAAATTTATTGTCAATATGAGATAAAAGAATGGAATAACTGAAAAACAAATATAAAAAGAGCAATAATTATGCCCCCTATACCAATAATCTTCGCCAATGGATGATTGATTAAAAGAATTATAAACATTGAAATAAACATTATCCCAAATCCACTAAAATACCAGTGTAAATATCTTTCAGGTTTTTTATTATCTTCTTTTTTATCAATCCTTTTTAGCGTTTCAAAAAGATTATTTATATTTTCAGGCAACTCGTATATTGTATTTAACATATCTTCAAACCATTTTCTGCTCTTATTAACTATCATATCAAATGATACCACACCAAGGCGGTGTCTGCGTGCAAAAATGCTGGCAAAATTTATGATGTCAAAATTTTCATCAAGTTCTCTTCCAATAGACTCCAACTGGGATAATGCCTTGCCTAAATAGAGTAGATCCTGGGGTATTGTTATCTGATACCTTCTAATAATGCGATTTATATCGGTGATAAATTCTTTTACTGATATTTGTTTTATTGATCTTCCTTCAAACTTATCAAGTATATAGAGAATATCTTCCTGGAACATATTTATATCTACATTCTTGTTTACAATGCCCATTTTTAAAATCACCCTTCCAATCTGATGAGCATCACGATTGACAATACCCAGAATAATACTCACAAGTCTTTCCCTCAGTTGGGGTGTTATTCTACCCACCATTCCAAAATCAATTGGTACTATTATATTATCCTTCAACACAAATATGTTTCCCGGATGTGGGTCTGCATGAAAAAATCCATCTATTAGAATTTGCTTCAGGAATATATCGGCACCATTTTCCGCAACGATTTTTGGATTTATCCCATTCTCCCTTATCCTCTTAAGATCAGTTATTTTTATCCCGTCTATGTATTCTTGAATCAAAACCCTGGAGGTCGAAATCTCTTTAAAGACCCGGGGAATCTTTATCCTTGAATCTTTAGAAAAATTCTCTCTGAATTTCTCAGCATTCGCCACTTCATTTAATAGGTCAATCTCCTTATATATATTTCGCGCAAATATATCTATCAATTCTTTAGGATTTCTTTCTTTTACTCCGGGAATGTTTATCTCAGCGATCATTGCAATCCTCTTTAGCAAATCAATATCTAATTCTATTATTCTTTCAATATTTGGTCGGCGCACCTTAACAATGACCGGAATATCTTGATATTTAGCATAATATACCTGGGCAATTGATGCAGAACCTATTGGATTTTTATTGAACTCGGTAAACACCTGATTAATTGGTCCAATTTCATTCTCAATTACATCCTTCATTGCTGAAAATGGCTCCGGTTTTACTTTATCCTGCAAAAGGCTAAGCGCATCAGTTATTTCTTCTGGGAATATATCTGTTCTTGTCGATATAATCTGGCCAAGTTTAATAAAGGTAGGACCGAGTTCTTCGCAGACGAGTTTTATGCGTTCGGGTATCGGTCGGATTGAAACTGGACTTTTCCTAAACCCCAGTCGGGCAAGAAGATATGCGGGATGTAATGTTTTTACATACTCGCCAAATCCATATTTTAAAAGTGTGTGGGTGATCTGGAAATAACGACTGAACCTCCATAATGGATTAATGACCATCTAAAATCAATTATTTTATTCGACAACGGATTTTTGCTTCAAAATTTTTTCTATCTTTTTACTTAATTCTACGAGTTCGGTCTGAGTAGCAATATGGAGTCTTTTGATTATTCGCTGTCCCAATTCATCTATCTGATCAGAAATTATCTCTACTCTTTGCCAGCGTTTTTTAATCACAGGAACTTCCTCTTTGAATGTATCGCCTTCTTTTTTCAATGTTTCATAAATCTTTATTAATCTTTTTCTGCCCACTGCGGCGATACCCAATCCAACCAATAATGAGTTTCTAATTATTTCCCGCATAAATCCTCCTATGTTGAATTTGGATATAATTTAGTTATAATCATGGAACTAATGGTATTTAAAGATTGGAAACAGGGGGACGCCATAAGTCCTGGGCTACGAGCCCGAGAAGGAGTCTGTCCCCTGCTTTCTCCATTCCCAATAAGTTGGTTGGGACGTAGATCCCGTATCACTATGGAGGATGGAAGAGAAAGCATTCTGTTTCCATTATTTAATCCACCTAAGGCAAAAAAGGAGGTTACTCCATGCCTAAATATAAATATTTTATCGGCATAGATGCATCCCTCAATACCTTGGACCTCTGTGTTGTTGATACAGAGGAAAGAATTATCAATCAAAAAAAATTCACCCAGACAAACGAAGGATTTGCTGAAATCACCTCCTTCCTCCAAACCATCGGCAACCCACAAGACCTCGCCATCGGCATTGAATCGACCGGCAGTTACCATCTCAATATCCTCAA